>CACNCW010000056.1 GCA_902619055.1 uncultured Alphaproteobacteria bacterium | reverse complement strand
CATCCAAGCGTAGCTCTCAGTCCTGACCCACCAGCTCCAACAACTACAACGTCATAATGGTGATCAATAATTTTGTATGAATTAGTCATTTAAAACACCATTCTCACTAAATTTACAGTAATTAGAATCATTATAAAATAAACAAGAAAATTAATTGATACTTTAATAAATTTGGCTGTCTTTTTCGATGTGACATAATCTTCAATAATTGTTTGCAGTCCTAATTTTGAATGCAGAAGCATAGATTGCATCATCACAAAAAATAAGAATGCATTAACATAGGATTGAAAAAAAATTTCTATTTCAGAATAAGTCATCTTTGATAATGATATTGCAGAGTATATAAACCAAAACGTCAATGGTATTAAAATTGAAGCAGTAATTCTTTGGGTTAACCATTTAAAAGCATAATTTTTCATGCGAAGTACCAGACAACTAAACTAGAAATTAAAGTTAAACATATAACAGCATAACCTGATTTATATACTTGAGATAATTCCATTCCAATACCAAAGGACCAATATAATTTTCTACATCCATTAAATAAATGGTAAAAAATACCAACAGTCCAAATCATTAGAACTAGTTTAAATAAAATATTTTGAGAAAGAGTTTCAAAATAAATATAAAATTCAGGACCAAAACTAATTAAAAAAAACCAAATTGAAATTAATAGTGCACCCACACTTAATCCTATTCCAGATATTCTATGAAAAATTGAAAATACTGCTGTAAGTACTCTTTTGTGAATAGATAGGTGAGGTGATAATGGTCTATTATCAATCATTTTTTTCATTTTTTTTATGTTTCATAAGTAAGTATTTTTCCTCAAATTTCAAAATATTAATGGTTTAGTTATTTTTTTCTTACTATCACGGAAGTTTGTAAAATGTTGATAAAAAGTGCCACATTTTATGAAAATCATCCAAATTTTATGCCAAATTTAACTAAAAATCTTGAATTTTAAATAGATAGATATTACTCTTAATAAGCCGGATAATACTCGTTTCTTAGCTTCGGAGGAACGCCAAGAATTTTTAATTATCTTACCCGCCGTTTGATAATTAGTTGAGTTTCTTATACTAGAGAGGTGTCTGCCAAGGTACAAACTAGTTTTAGAGTCCGGCCTACTTTAAATTTTTATTAAAAAATTCTTCCATTTTTTTAGAGTATACTTCGGGATATTTAAACATAGCATCAACATGATAAGAGTTTTCAACTAACCAAAACTCAGCATTAATTTTATTTTGATTTGTATATTCTTTAAAATAATTAAAGTGTCTTATAAAGATTCTTGTATCAGAGTCGCCATGAATAAAAAAATAATATTGGTTCTTTGATAATTTTTTAGCTGGAGATAATTCTCTTGGATCTGTTCCGGTTAAGATCCTTCCAGCTAAACTTACTACAGGTCCAAATTCTATAGTAAGACCATATCTTGCTATTTCATCTTTTAAAATCATATTAAATTCAGCAAGTGAACTATCTGCCCACACTGCACGTATTTCCGGTTCAGCATTAGCTGCAAAAATAGAGGTGCTTGCACCAAGAGATATTCCATGTAATCCAATGGTATTAGACTTGAAACCAATTTTTTTTAAAAAATCAAATGCACCAAGAATATCATTATATGACTTTAAACCTAAATCATCATAACTACTTACAGTATCACTTTGGCCGTAGTTTCTTAAATCTATCGTAAGAACATTAAATTTTTTATTAACTAAAAAACTTGCAATAAGATTTGCTTCAGACTTACATTTACCATTCGGGCTTATACCGTGTGTTACAATTATAATTGGTCTATTTGGAAAATAATTAAACAGCCATCCATTAATCTTAATGTCTGAGTCACGAGATTGAAAGTATACATCTTGCCATTCATCTAAATAATAGTCTTTAAAGTTAAAATTTTCTCTTACTTTTTGTCGTGCAAGAATAGAATATTCATGTGAGTCAACTGTTGTACTCCATGAATTAGGAAGAGATCCTTCGTGTAAACCACAAGTTGGATCTATTTTTAAAATTTGATAAGCAACATAAAAACCTGCAGTAAAATAAACTACTGTTAATAAAACTACAGTGCTTACTAAAAATCTGATTATATATTTCATCAATCTGGTTTTACTATAGTCATTTCATATAATCTGCTAGCAGTTCTTTTAAATTCTTCTGCTAGAGTATTTATATTATTTAATGAATTTATAGGCTTTGACGCTAAAATTACTATTGAACAATTATTTTCATATAACATATCAATTAATCCAATAAATCTCCTGCACGCATCTTTTTTCTGATTATCAAATTCAGGAACATTTTTTAAAAATACCAACTTAAATTTATCTGCAATATTTTTGTAATCTTCATTACCAAAAT
>CACNCW010000055.1 GCA_902619055.1 uncultured Alphaproteobacteria bacterium | reverse complement strand
TGAGAACGTACCAGTACAATAATACTGTTTCACATTTAATTGGTTACACTAATAAACCAAATCGAGAAGAAGTTGAATTACCATTTATTGCAAATATGCCAAATTTAGAAATAGGTAAAGATGGTATTGAAAAAAGTTTTAATCCCAATCTAATTGGTAAATCAGGACAAAGAGAGATTGAAGTAAATTCCTATGGAAGAGTAATTCGCGAAATATCTAGACAAGATAGTCAAAAAGGGAATGATATTCAAACCACTATCGACCTAAGAATTCAACAATATGCTTTAAACTTATTAAAAGAACATAAGGCAGGATCAGCTGTTCTTATGGATATTAATAATGGAAATATTTTATGTATGGCTTCTACCCCATCATATAATCCTAATAAAATTATTCAGAAACCAAATAAAGAATATTGGGATTCAATTTTAGAGAATGAACTTTCACCACTTACTTATAGATGTATTCAGGGTTTGTATGCCCCAGGTTCAACTTTTAAAATGGTTGTTGCGATTGCTGGAATAGTACATGGGGTAATAGATAATAATACTAAACATTTTTGTAGTGGAAAAATTGGTTTGGGTGATAGACTTTATCATTGTTGGAAAAATAATGGTCATGGATTAATGAATGTAAGTGATGCAATTAAAGAATCATGTGATGTTTTTTTCTATGAAATCTCGAAAAAGATAGGCATAGATAAAATTGCAAAAGTTGCTGAAGATTTCGGTTTAGGAAAAATTTATGATGTGCCGCTGCCTAATCAAAAAAAAGGAATTATTCCCTCTCGTGATTGGAAAAAGAAAAAATATGATGAAAGTTGGTATCCTGGAGAGACTTTAATCTCAGCAATTGGGCAGGGTTTTGTATTAACTAATCCACTACAACTTGCTGTAATGACTTCCATTATTGCTTCTAATGGAAAAAATGTAAAACCAAATATTATCAAACAAAAAAATGGCATTGAATTTGAAAAATTAGAAAAATATCAAAATGCAATTAAAATTATTAAAAATTCGATGTTCAAAGTTGTTAATGAAGATAAAGGTACAGCTTATAATTCAAGATCTGAAACTGCACCTTTTGCAGGTAAGACCGGAACTTCACAAGTTAGAAGAATTACTGTAGCTGAAAGAGAAAGCGAAGATTTTAGGAAAAAAGAAGTAGAATGGAAAAAAAGAGATCACGCTTTATTTGTTGGATATATGCCAGTTGAAAACCCTAGGTATGCTGTTTCGGTTGTTATTGAACATGGAGGCTCAGGTGCATCAACCGCTGCACCTATAGCAAAAGAAATTTTTCAATTTACAAAAAAATTAGAAACTTAATGTTAAATAAAATTCAAAACTTAAATTATTTATTGATTTTTTTAGTAATATTAATTTCATTTATTGGAGCAGCAGGTTTATATTCCGCTGCAGGAGGATCATATAGTCCTTGGGCATCAAGACATTTAATTAGATTAGCTTTTTTTATTTTTTTAGCAGTGATTCTAGCCTTATTAAATATTAAGTATATTTATCAATTTGCGTATATCATTTTTATTTTATCTTTGTTGCTCTTGCTCTCTGTTGAATTAATTGGTGTTTTCGGTAAGGGTGCAACTAGATGGATAAATCTATTTGGTTTTAGTATCCAACCATCAGAATTAATAAAAATAACCATAATACTAGCGCTAGCAAGATTTTATCATGATTTAAAATTTGATGAAATTAAGCGAATAAAAAATTTATTTTTTCCAATATTAATTTTGTTTTTACCTTTTGCTCTGGTTGTTATACAACCAGATCTTGGAACTGCTTTAAGTATAGCCATGCTTGGAGTTCTCGTTCTATTTGCAAGTGGAATAAGAATTTGGAAGTTTGTATTAGGATTTTTTGCTCTAATTTTATCTATTCCTTTGTCATTAAATTACTTACAACCATATCAAAAAGATAGAATTTTCTCTTTTTTAAATCCTGAAGCAGATGCTCTTGGAAGAGGATATCAACTCATACAATCAAAAATTGCTTTAGGATCCGGTGGTTTAACCGGCAAAGGATTTTTGGAAGGCTCTCAATCTTATCTTCAATATTTACCTGAAAAACAAACTGATTTTATATTTACGTTAATTGGAGAAGAATTTGGTTTTATTGGTACTATGTTTATAATTTTACTATTTCTTTTATTAATATCAGTGTGTTTTTATATAAGCATTAAATCAAATCATATCTTTGGCAGGATTCTTTCCATCGGAGTTGGCAGTAATTTATTTATATATGTGATAATGAACATATCTATGGTATCTGGATTAATGCCTGTTGTTGGAATTCCATTACCTTTAGTTTCATATGGGGGATCAGCAATGCTTGCTATAATTATATCTATAGGATTAGTTCTTAATGCGGAATTAAATGGAAATTTAAAGAAATTACATAATGCTTGAAATAAATAAGGTTAATAAATTTTTTGGAGGATTAAAAGCAGTTCATAACGCATCAATGAAAGTTGAAATGGGTTCCATTACAGGTTTAATTGGTCCAAATGGAGCAGGAAAAACAACATTATTTAATACTATTGCAGGATTATATGATCCAGATGAGGGAAATATAATTCTTAATAATGAGGATATTTCTTTTTTAAAACCTCACGAGTTATTTGCTAAAGGCGTTCTAAGAACCTTTCAAATTGCCCATGAATTTTCAACGTTAACTGTTCTTGAAAATTTAATGATGGTAC
>CACNCW010000054.1 GCA_902619055.1 uncultured Alphaproteobacteria bacterium | reverse complement strand
GATCCACTCCTTGCATTTGAGTTGGTATATCAATGCCCGCGACATTTAAAAATGTTGGTGCAAGATCAACTAAACTCAATAAAGATGAAGATGATGAATTTTGAGGAACTTTATCTGGCCATCTAACAATAAATGGTAAACGGAGCATATCTTCATAGTGGAATGGTCCTTTAGCAATTAAACCATGCTGTCCTATAAAGTGACCATGATCAGTAGTAAAAATAATTATGGTATTATCAAGTTCACCCATTTGATCTAACTTATTAATTATTTTTCCAATATTCTTATCCATAAAACTAACCATGCCATAATAAATTGCCATGTCTTTTTTTAATTCTTCCATAGGATACAGATGACTCATGCAACCATGAGCGTTAAATGGTGAATGCCAATTTTCAAAATCAGGATTTGTCGTTTGTGTTTTTCCAAAATGTGGTGGATTTAATTCGTGTTCACCTTCTTTTAACGTTCCAGGTGACATGTCTTCTGGATTATACATTGATGCCCACGGTTCACTTAATACATATGGGGGATGTGGATCCTGAAAGCTTGTCCAAAGAAAAAATGGCTTGTCATCTTTTTGTTGATCTAAAAATTCAATTGATCTTTCGGCTGTCCAATTTGTGTAGTGATGTTTTTCGTCTAACTTCCAAATTCTATCCGGTCTTGCCCAGTAGTCATATTCACGAGCAATAGGAGGAGCATACTTAGAAGTCTCACCAGGTACTGGTTGAAAATACTCTTTCCAATCACTAAGACCATTTTGTTCCATCCAAATTGCATAATGTTGACCTACATGACTTTCATCTGCATGATTACGTGCTAGCTCAATATGTTCAAAGCCATACCAAGGTCCTTTAAAATTTTTCCAAAATTCTAAATCTCTTAACGTTGGTTGTCCTTCTATAGATTCCTGACCTGGAACTGAAGTTAATGGCTGGAAATGTGCTTTACCTATTAACCCAGTTGAATATCCATTTTTGTATAACAGTTCTCCAATAGTTTCTACTTCTTCATCTAATTTAACTCCAATTGTCCACGCTCCATGAGAAGACGGATATTGTCCAGTAATAATACTTGCTCTTGATGGTGTACAAACTGGTGATGGACAATAAGCTCTTGTAAAATTCATTCCTTCATCACAAAGCTTATCTAAATACGGTGTTTGTATTTTTGAATTAAATTTTCCGATAGTATCGTGATGCTGTTGATCAGAAGTTATTAATAAAATATTTGGCCTTTTCATATTTACCCTTTTACAGCTCCTTGAACACCTTCAACAAAATATTTTTGCATAAACAAAAATAAAATAATTATAGGCAAAATAGTTATAACAGATGCAGCTGCCATACCAGACCAATCGACAAAGTATTCACCTTTAAAAGCGTACACACCTACGGATAGTGTTCGTATATCAGGATTACCTAATGTGATGACGACTGGTAATAAAAAATCATTCCATGCATGTAAAACTTGTAAAATAGAAACAGTGGCTACTACTGGTTTTGTTAAAGGTAACATAATTGAAATAAATGTTCGAACAAAACCCGCTCCATCCATTTTAGCTGCTTCTTCAAGCTCTACAGGAACTCTCGAAAAATATCCTGCAAACAATAAAATATAAATTACAGGGGTGTGCCCTGCTGTTGCGAGTGTTAGTCCAATTAAGTTTTTAGAAATATTTAAATTATTTAATAAATCAAAAACAGGAATTATTGTGTAACCTTGAGGAATAAAAATTGTACTAATTAAAATTCCAATAAGTATTTTTTTTCCTGGAAAAGAATATCTTCCAATTACGTAACCAAACATACCAGTTGTTACGACAACTATAATTACAGAAACAACTGTAATAATCAGTGTGTTAAAAAAATACCTACCCATATTTGCACCAAACCATGCTCTTTCAAAATTTTCCCAAACAAGCCGGTCAGGGATTAAGCCTAAGCCTCCCCAAATTTCAAAATCTGTTTTGAAAGAAGCTGAGAGTACCCACAGTAATGGATAGATCCAAAAGAAAGAGAAAATAATAAAAGCTATAGTTATAATTAAATATTTAACTTGGTTTTTTTCAGCAATAAAATTTAAGTATCTACTCATATTCTTCGAGTTCTCCTCATCCATAATCCCTGAAGGACTGTAATAAATAAAACAGCAACACCCCAAAATACTCCTGCAGCACAAGCGTATCCAAGCCTAGGCATTGTTCCAGAGTCAGTTACAAAAGCTGTTCTAAAAATATATATTTCCATAACTTCACTACTAAAGAATGGTCCTCCAGCAGTCATAGTTTCAATTAAAGGAAAAACATTTAGTGCTCCAACTGCCTCCACAAGAATAATGACAATAGCAAAAGGTAGTACAATTGGTAAAATAATATGGATCCATAATCTATATCCTTCAGCACCATCAATTTTTGCAGCATCGTAAACATCTTGTGGGACTGTTTGTAAAGCAGCAAGCCAATACATCATAGTTATCCCTAGCCATTTCCAAACATATACTCCCATTACAGTTGGAAGCACAGTATCTGGGTTTCCAAGAAAATCAATTGGAGCAGAAGTTAAATTAGTAGACATTAAAAATTTATTAGCAGGTCCATTAAAAGGGCTAAATACAAAAGTCATTACAATACCAATGATAGCAATTGCAGTAACTACAGGCATAAAGATTACTGTACGAAAGAAAGGTGCAAGTTTTAAAACCTGATTATTTAAAAATACTGCAATAATGAAACCTAGAACTATTTTAACTGGAACTGTTCCAAACATAAAAATAAAAGAACGAATAAATGCATCCCAAAAAAATTCATCATTGACAGCTTCATAATAATTTTGAAGGCCAATGAATTTTGCTTCTTTTGTAAAACCACTCCAATCTAATAAAGAAAAATACCAAGACATTCCAATAGGATAAATGACAAACATTCCTGTAAGAATTGAGCATGGTAAAACAAATAGGTAACA
>CACNCW010000053.1 GCA_902619055.1 uncultured Alphaproteobacteria bacterium | reverse complement strand
TTTTATCAAACACATAAATCTTTATTAAAATTCAAACTTGATAAAAATTTTCTTTTTATTGCTCTGAAAGAGCTTATAAAAATTGATATTCTAAATAAAAATAGTCAAAAATTAATCAATTTTAGTTTAAAACCTTTTATGGGTCTAACTTTATCTAAGGGCACAGTATGTAATCTGAATTTTCCAAAAAATTCACTAATTTTGCAATTAGGAACTGATGATGTTGATGTTGATTTTGATATTGAAAAAAAAACAGATGAAGCAATATAATACATATGATCGTATTTAATCTTAATTGCTTGGACTGTTCTTCTTCTTTTGAAGGATGGTTCGAAAATACCAAAGATTATAATAAGCAAATTAAAAAAGGGTTATTGTCTTGCCCTTCTTGCAACAGTGTTCAAATAAAAAAAGGTTTAATGGCGCCAAATGTAGCAAAAAAATCAAATTCAAAAATTTCTAAAAGTAATAAATCAATTGCTTCAAATGTAAAGAATCTAAAAAAAATTATTGAAAAAGAATTTGATTATGTTGGTGACAAATTTACTGAGGAAGCAAAGAAAATTAAATATGGTGAAGTAAAGGAACGTGCAATATACGGCGAAGCTTCAATTGAGCAAACTAAAGAATTAATAGATGAAGATATCGATGTACTGCCATTGCCTTTTTCAATAAAAAAAACTAATTAGTTAAACTAGCAGTACAAAAATAATTTATCATGTAATTTTTTGATAATTTCCACTCCCTATTTAATGGATCAAAAACAAGACCTTTAATATTGTTAAATTGAAAATTTTCCTTTGATAAGGTTTTTTTTAATTCTTCAGGTTTAATTAATTTATTGTAATCATGTGTTCCTTTAGGAATCCAATTAAGGATATTTTCAGCTATACTAATTGCAAATAATTTAGAAAGTGGATTTCTATTAATGGTAGAAATTATAATCAAGCCATTTTTATTCAAATTTTTTTTTATTTTTTTAATAGTTTTTTTCCAATTATCTAAATGTTCTAAAACTTCAAACATTAATATTAAATCAAATTTTTCATCTAATTTTGATTTTTCAATATCTTTATAAATATACTTAATTTTAAGTTTATTTTTTTTAGAATGTATCTTTGCAGCCTTTATATTATTGGGAGCAAAATCTATTCCTGTAACTTTAGCACCTAGTCTAGCTAGTGGTTCGCAAATTATTCCTCCACCACAGCCTACATCGAGTATTTTTAAATTTGTAATTTTCCTATTTTTAATTTGTTCTAATATGTAAGTCATTCTATGACTTTTAATTTGATGAAGAACCTTAAATTTACCTTTTTCATTCCACCATTCATCAGAAAGTCGGTTAAACAAAGCAAATTCTTCATTTTTTGATTTTATATTCATCATATTTCTTGTTTGTTAGAAACAATAATTATATTAGCTCAAATAATTTAAAAATTATTTAAGTCAATGAAACTTGTAGTAATGAAATTTGGTGGTACATCAGTCGGTAGTATAGATAAAATCAATAATGTTGCAAATATTGTAGAAAAGCAAATGCACGATAAAAAGTTGATTGTTGTTTTATCTGCCATGTCAGGCGTAACAAATAAAATGCAAGATTATATAGATGAAATTGAGTCAAGTGAGATTATTGAAAATGATTTAATTCTAACATCTGGTGAGGCTGTTTCAGTTGGACTGCTCTCAGCTATTTTAAAAAAAAGAAATATTAAATCTATTCCATTACTAGGATGGCAAATTCCAATTATAACCGACAGTAATCATCAAAAAGCTAAAATCTTAAACATAGATAAAAGTAGAATTGATCAATATTTAAATGATTATGATGTTATAGTAATTGCTGGATTTCAAGGTGTTGACATAAATGGAAAGATTACATCATTAGGAAGGGGTGGTTCTGATACAACTGCAGTTGCTGTTGCTACTGCTGTCGATGCAGATAGATGTGATATTTATACGGATGTTGACGGTGTTTATACAACAGATCCAAATCTGGAACCTAAAGCTAAAAAGATCAATAAATTAGCTTTCGAAGAAATGTTAGAAATGTCTTCTACTGGAGCAAAAGTACTTCATACGCGTTCTGTTGAATTAGCAATGAAAAATAATCTTACCTTGCAAGTCCTTTCTTCAATAACAAAAGAAAGTGGTACTCTTGTCGTAGATGAAAATAAATTAATTGAAAAAGAAATAGTTAGTGGAGTAAGCTATAGTAATAATGAATCGAAACTAACTTTATCTGGTATTGCTGATAAACCTGGCCTATCTGCAACAATATTCGGATTGCTAGCTAATAATAATATTAATGTTGACATGATTGTTCAAAATACATCACAAGATGGTGTAACTGCAAATATCACCTTTACTGTTCCAAATAGTGAAATTCATAATGCCAAAAAAATATTAGAAGAAAATCAAAATTTAATTGATTTTAAATCTATTGAAACTGATAGTAATATTTCTAAAATATCAGTAATTGGGATGGGGATGATGTCTCAATCTGGAGTAGCCAAGAAAATGTTTACAACTTTAGCTGATAATTCAATTAATATATTAGCTATCTCGACATCAGAAATAAAGATAAGCGTCTTAATTAATAAAAAATTTACAAAAATTGCTGTAAAATCTCTACATGAGGCATATAATCTAGGAAATTAAATGAAAACAGTAGGTCAAATTTTATTAATTGCAAGAAACTCCAAAAATCTATCTATTAGTGATATATCAATTGAATTAAAAATTTCTAAAAGTATCATTATTGATCTTGAAAATGATAATATAAAAAATAATCCAGATATTATTTTTAATATTGGACATTTACGATCTTACTCAAACTTTCTTGAGTTAGATACTGACACAATTATCAATAAATTTAAACATCAAGTATCATTTAATATTAAGGAAGAAAAAAAGAATATTACACCAATAGTAGAAAACAATTTTTTTAAAATAGAAAAATTTTTTGCTGCTTCTATTATTTTGGTTATATTTACTTCATTTTATTTTTTATTTGTTGATCAAAATGATAATGAAACTAACTTTGCTTTAATTCCAGATATACCTGAAAGTTTGGAACCTATAGTTGAAAAAGCTAATACTTTTGATAATTTATCTCAAAGTAGTGATATTAAAAAAAGTGATTTGATAAATA
>CACNCW010000052.1 GCA_902619055.1 uncultured Alphaproteobacteria bacterium | reverse complement strand
GCAATACCTTTCACTGAGTTTAAAACGAATGATGAGATTTTAAAGGCAGCTTTAGAAGCTCTTAATAACGGTGCTGATGCAATCTACACTGCAAGATCACCAAGAGTAGTTGAATATTTGGCAAAAGAGTCAATTCCAGTAATGGCACATTTAGGCTTGGTACCAAGAAAATCAATTTGGATTGGAGGACTAAGAGGAGTAGGAAAAACCGCATCGGAGGCTTTAAAGTTATTTGAAGAATTTAAAACGATGGAAAGTGCTGGAGCATTTGCTGTTGAAGCAGAGGTGATTGCAGATCAAACACTAAAATTTATTTCTGCAAATGTGAATTTAATTACAGTATCTTTAGGATCGGGAAACTACGGTGATGTAAATTATTTGTTTATGGATGATATTTGTGGGGAGAATGAAGAAATACCAAGACACGCTTTTAGTTTGGCTAAAATTTATAAATTAAGAGACAAGATTTACAGAGATAAAGTTAAAGCTGTGCATAAATTTAATAAAAAAGCCAAAAAAACTAAATTTGTCACATCTCGAAATATAGTAAAGATAAATAATAGTGAGCTTCAAAAATTTAAAAAAAAGGCTAAATTACTTAATTAATATAATTAAATATCCTTAAAAATTAGTATTTTAATTTAGTATTTTTTGTGATTAATTTTCCTTATTTTAGGAGGGTTAAGTATGAAAAAAATACTATTTACTTTTATTTCTTCTATTTTGTTATTTTCTAATTCAGTTTTCAGTATGACACTATGGACTACTGAAACACAACCAGGAAGAATGCAAATTCAAGAAGAGTTAATTGCAAGATTTACAGCAAAAACTGGAATTGAAGTTAAACTAGTTCCTCAAGAAGAAGACGAATTAATTGAAAAGGCGTCTGCTGCTTTTGCTGCTAACAGTTTACCTGACGTAATTTTTAACGCTGCATGCGTTAATTTCTGTGCTTGGGCTTATGATGAAGGAGTATTCGATTCAGATGCTGCAACAGAAATTGTTAATTCATTAGGAATTGATACATATAGTGCAAAAGGAGTATTAGCTATGTCAGAGGTTGAGCCAGGAGTATATGCTTCTGTACCTTCAGGTGCATGGCCAAATGCTACTTACTATCGTATGAGTTATTACAACGATAATGGTCTGGCAGCACCAACTAATTATTCAAATATTTTAGCTGGAGCTAAAGCTCTTCATAATCCGCCAAATCGTTACGGGGCAATTGTTCCAACTGATGTTGCAGCTGGTTTTATGAATCAATGGATGGAAACTTTTTCTATTGCTAATGGATTACACCCTGTAAAAGAAGATGGATCAATTAACTTTGATAAGAAAAAAACTATTGAAGTGTTAGAAACTTACAAAGCTCTAGTTGAAATGTCTCCTGAAGGTATTCATCATTGGCAAAATGGTAGAGACTTTTACGCAAGTGATGTTGTTCCATTAACTTTTTGGGCTTCTTATCTTTTAGATGATATCGCAGGTACAAGAGACAATGTTCCAATTATGGTAGATGACAATCCACAATCTCTAGCATTAGCACAAGATACTAATGTTATAGTGGGTATGGCTGGTCCTTCTAATCCAGATGGCGGAACATGGGTTGAAGTTCACAACTTTGGTGTAACTGTTGATGCAAATACTGATGAAGCAGCAGCATTCATTGAATATGTTATGAACGAAGAGTATGTCACTTGGTTAGGAATGGCACCAGAAGGTAGTTTCCCTATTAGACCAGGACCAACTGCTGGTTCAAAAATATTTATTGATGAATGGGGTAATTTACCAATTGGAGTAGATAGAAAAATTCCAATAAACCAAATCTATTCAAATGAAATTATTGAATCGCTAATTAACGGATTAGCTGTTGGTACAAGATGGGGTGCTAAAGAAGGCCAACTTCCTGTTGCAGCTAAGTTAGTAAATAGTGGATTAATGAATAGGCTGATGATGGAATATATCAACGGCGATCGTTCTGCGGAAGATACTGTTGATATGCTAAATTCAGAAGCAGCAAAACTGTAATTTATATTAATTAATCTTAATGGGCTCCAGTTCTTATAAAAAAAGAATGGGGCCCATTGAAAAACAAGGCGTAGTACAAGCTTATACAATGCTTGTCCCAACTGTGGCCATAGTTATGGCCATTGTTTTATTTCCACTTATTGCTAATTTTTGGATAAGTTTTAAGGATGTTACCGTATCTGATTTAAGAATAGCTGAAATAAAAGTAACTGAAAAATTTCAAAAAAAACCAAAAATAAAAGGAGATATCTCTAAAGTAGAGTATCGGTTTAATAATTTTTCAAAAAGTTCAAATATAAAAAATGTAAACTTCAAAGATATCTTACCTAAAGGTTTATTAATTAAAGAATTACCTGATAACTGTTCTATCTCAGATAACTTAATAAACTGTCAATTAGGTGATTTTAAACCAAAAGAAAAAAAGAAACTAAAATTTGAAACAATAGCAGAGAATGATTACTTTATTAGTCAGGAAAATCCAAAAGATACTTCACCAATTGTTAAAGGAAAATCAGAAAATAGATTATTAAACCTTGAATTAAAATTAAAAAATTTTGAAGAAATATTTACTTCACCAAACTTTTGGAAAACAATTAGAATAAGTTTTGCGTATTCTTTATTTTCTGCAATTGGATCGTTAACACTTGGTATTTTAGCAGCACAACTACTGATGACCACCTTTATTGGCAGAGGCATTATACGTGGTATTTTTTTATTTCCATATATTGCACCAATCATAGCCGTTACTATTACTTGGAAAATTTTAACTGATCCTTTTTTTGGAACAATCAATGGAATTCTTACGCAATTACAAATTTTAAATGAACCTATTAGTTTCTTGCAAGTAAGAGATATGACAATTAATTTCATAGGTTTTGAATTTAGTTTCCCAGTTGCATTATCATTTGTTATTTTATTTGAATCTTGGAGATATTTTCCTTTAGCGATGATTTTTATCTTAGCAAGATTACAATCTGTTCCTAAAGAACTTTTTGAAGCTGCTGAAATTGATGGTGCTACACCTTTGCAAAAATTTAGAAGTATTACATGGCCCTTAATTCTAGGAGTGTTATTTGTTTTGTTTCTTCTTAGATTTATTTGGACATTTAATAAATTTGATGACATTTTTTTATTAACTGGAGGTGCCGCTGGAACTAAAACTTTAACTGTAGATGTTTATGAAACAGGTTTTAATATTGGTAATTTAGGAACTGGAGCGGCAAATGCAGTATTAGTTTTCTTAATATTAGTTTTTGCTGCAATATTTATAATAAGATTTTCACCGAAAGAATAAGAATGAGCAATAGTCAAAAAATTTTAATTTCTTTAATAATTAGTTC
>CACNCW010000051.1 GCA_902619055.1 uncultured Alphaproteobacteria bacterium | reverse complement strand
TAAGTCTGTTATGAACTTAGATATAAGTTCTCAAAATAAAATAAATTTAGATAAAATTTTTGATAATAGACCAATGCCATCAATACTGCTTATTGATGAAATTAACAAAACTATTAATAACAAAGATAATGGAAAATTCCTTTTATATTCCTTAATTTCTTTAAATGATAAATCATGGAATGATATACATCCAGAGCATCTTATGCTTATTCTAAAAGGATATTTACAGTATAAAGATGGAACACTATTTAGAAATTTAGTTTTAGAGGTACTTAAAAGTTATAATTTCATTATATGATAAAATACTTTGAATTTGAAAAAGAAGTAGAAAAAATTGAAACAGTATTATCTCAATTAAATAATAACAAAGAATTAAATTTTGAAAAAATAAAACAGTTAAATAAAGAAAAAGATGAATTGTATAAAAAAATTTATTCGAATTTAGATCCTTGGCAAAAAGTTCAAGTGTCTAGGCATGGAGAAAGACCGCATACTTTAGACTATATTAAAAATATATTTGACGATATTGTACTATTACATGGAGATAAAAAATACGCTGATGATAAAGCAATAGTAGGCGGTTTAGCAAAAATTAAAGGAATTTCAGTTTTTTTTATAGGAACAGAAAAAGGTAACACTATGGAGACAAGAATAAAACATAACTTTGGAATGGCTAAACCAGAAGGATATAGAAAAGTTCAAAGATTGTTAAAACTTGCAGAAAAATTTAAATTACCTTTAATTTCATTTGTTGACACTGCAGGAGCTTTTCCAGGAAAAGATGCTGAAGAAAGAGGACAATCAGAATCAATTGCCTCATCAATACTTTATTTTCTCAGAACAAAAATTCCTACAATATCAATAATTATTGGAGAAGGCGGTTCAGGCGGAGCAATAGGGATAGCGACTTCAGATAAAGTATTAATGTTAGAGCATTCAATATATTCGGTTATTTCTCCTGAGGGATGCGCTTCTATTTTGTGGAGAAATACTGAATTTTCTCAAGAAGCAGCAAAAACATTAAAATTAACTTCAGCAGACTGTAAAAAATTTAAAATCATAGATGAGATTATTCCTGAACCATATGGTGGAGCACATAGACACCCTTTAAAACAATCGTATATATTAAAAGAAAAAATTATAAATCTATTGGAGGAATTAAAAAAAGTTTCAATTAGTGAACTAGTTCAAATAAGAAAAGATAAATATTTAAATATTACCTCTGATATTTAACCTCCATGGCATTGCTTATATTTTTTACCTGAACCACACGGACAAGGTTCATTCCTTCCAATCTTTTTAGTTATAATTCTTCTTGGTTCTTTAGTTTGTTGTTTTTGAGATTTATTACTATTTTCACCTACTAATTTAATATTAAAGAGAGTTTTTAATACTCTTTCATTTTGATTGGAAAGCATTTCATCAAAATAATCAAATGATTCTTTCTTATATTCATAAAATGGATCTTTCCCTCCCATAGCTCTTAGATTAACACTTCCACGTAAAGAATCCATTGCAGCTAAATGATCTCTCCAGTCTTTATCTATTTGAAATAACATAACTCTTTTTTCTGCAAATTTTAATAATTCAGTTGAATATTGATGTTGTTTTTCTTTATATTTTTGATTTATTTGATCAATTAATCTTTTTTTAATCTCTTCATCATCAACACCTTCCTCATCAAACCATTTTATAACAGGAATTTCTATTGAAAAAATTTCTTTAGTTTTTTCTTTTAATAAATTTGCATCCCATTCATGAGAGTATTTTTTTGGAGGAATGGTAACTTGAATTAAGTAATTAACATAGTCATCAATCATATCTTCAATAATTTTTGATTGATCATTAGTATTGAGTATCTCTTTTCTATTTTGATAAATTATTTTTCTTTGATCATTTAAAATATCGTCAAATTTTAAAATTTGTTTTCTCATATCAAAATTATGACTTTCAACTTTTTGTTGTGCTCTTTCTAAAGATTTAGTAATCATTGAGTGAGTGATAACTTCACCATCTTTAAGACCCAATTTTGATAATACATTTTCAAGTGTTTTTGATCCAAAGATTCTCATAAGATCATCTTCTAAGGACAAGAAAAAGATACTTTCGCCAATATCCCCCTGCCTACCTGATCTACCTCTTAACTGATTATCTATTCTTCTGCTTTCGTGTCTTTCAGTGCCAATAACTAATAATCCTCCTGCATCAATTGCTTCTTTTTTTAAATTATCATCACCATTTCCTAATTTAATGTCAGTTCCTCTTCCTGCCATATTAGTAGATATAGTTATTTTACCAGGCATACCTGCTTCTTCAATAATTTTTGCTTCACTCATGTGATTTTTAGCATTTAAAATGTTGTGTTTTAGATTTTCTTTTTTCAATAAATCTGAAATTTTAATAGAATTTTCTACTGATGTAGTTCCAATAAGAATTGGTTGTTTGATATTATTCCTCGATTTGACTAGATCTAGTACTGCATTATATTTTTCTCTTTTTGTCATATAAATCTGATCATTTTTATCAATACGATTTACTTTTATATTGGGTGGAATTTCAACAACCTCTAAATTATATATACTTTCAAATTCTTTTGCTTCAGTTGTAGCAGTTCCTGTCATCCCACTAAGACGATGATATGTTCTAAAAAAATTTTGATATGTAACAGAAGCAATAGTTTGATTTTCTTTTTGGATCACTAAATTTTCTTTTGCTTCTATTGCCTGATGCAATCCATCACCATATCTTCTACCTTCCATGGCTCTACCAGTTAATTCGTCAATAATGACTACACTTCTATCTTTAATTATGTAATCTTTATCTTTTATAAATAAATGATGTGCTCTAAGTGCTTGAATTATATTATGATTCAAAACCATATTTCCTAGATCCTGAAGTGTACCTTCTGTAATAATTCCATTTTCTTTTAATAATTTTTCACAAAATTCCATTCCCTCTGTAGTAAGTAAAATACTTTTACTTTCTTCATTAATTTCGAAATCATTTTCTCTAAGAATTTTTATAATTTTATCTATTTTTGGAAATAAATCTGTATCGGAATTTGATTCTGCAGATATTACAAGAGGTGTTCTAGCTTCATCAATTAAAATGCTATCGACTTCATCAACTATGGCAAATGCATTTTTTTTAAAACATAAGTTATTGTAATCATTTTTCAAATTATCTCTTAAGTAATCAAATCCTATCTCATTATTAGTTGCATACACAACATCTGCATCATATTGATTAGATCTTTCTTCATGATGTGTTTCCGAAGTAACACAGCCAACACTAAGACCAAGAAAATTAAATATTTGACCCATCCATTCTGAATCTCTTTTTGCTAGATAATCATTAACCGTAATAATATGTACTGATAAGTTTTCTATAGCATTTGCATAAGCAGCTAGAGTAGCAACTAATGTTTTTCCTTCTCCTGTTTTCATTTCAGTTATCTTATTTTCGTATAAGACCATTCCACCTATTATTTGAACATCATAGTGTCTCATATTTAATGTTCTTTTTGATGTCTCTCTAACTACTGCAAATATTTCTGGTAATGATTTAGTTATTGATCCAGTTTCATTAAATTTATTTTTAAAGTAATTTGTTTTATCTTTTAATTCTTGATCAGAAAGTTTAGAAGTTTCTTCT
>CACNCW010000050.1 GCA_902619055.1 uncultured Alphaproteobacteria bacterium | reverse complement strand
AAATATTTCATTAAGTTTATCTTCATAGTTTTGTGAATTATTTGTTTCTTTATAATATTCATAGAAAAGATTTGCAGATATAAAATCATTAATTATTAATTTCTTATCTAATTCACTATTATTACCAACAAAATCAAGATATTTTAATCTTTTTTCATAATCTAAAGTTGTAAATACTTTATCGTTTATTTTAAATATTATTGAATTCTCTAAACTTATTGAAGAACTTGAATAAAATAGTAAAAAAAAAATTAATAAATATATTTTAGTGTAATTTAAATTAATTATTTTCAAATTTTTCATTTTCAACATTTACACTTTCCCATTCAATATCTTGTTTATCATTTTCTGAAACTGCTAAGTTGGTAGATTTATAACTGCCAATATTTTTAAATGAAAACATTATAGTTAAAATATCTTGAGGTTTTAAGTTATCTTCTTCATACGATTTTCTATTAAAATCTAAATTTATACCAAAACACTCATCAAAATAACTATATCCTATACTATATTCTTTATTAATTTCTTTTTTTAAATCATACAATCCCCTAAAATTTATTTTTGAAAATCTTGATAATTTTTTACTTGAAAAAGAATAATTAATTGTTTCTGTATCATTTAATACAATATTATTAACTTTTGAATTCTGATCTAAATATGAAATATTTATATCACCAAGTCTATTATTTGATTTATAATTTATATTTTGTTTTTTTAAATAAGATTCATCTAAATCATACCTGAAGTTATATGATATTTCATTATTTTTTGAATATTCAATAGATCCGAGTAAATCACTTAAATTATCATTATTTTCCTGCTCTTTATGAAAGTTACTATTATTAGTAAATTCGTAAGATTGAAAAATAGACGATTTAAAATTTTCGTTATAAGCACTTAAACCATAAGAAATTCTTTTTGAATTATCCATTTTATCATTGCCTGTAAATCTATTTAATCGATATATATTTTCAATACTAAAATCATTATTCGTTGAATCTTCATTAGATAATTTACTACTATTTGAAATACCAGGTGTTATTACCATATGTATTTTAGGATTGATTGTAAATTCCTTAAAATTTTTCATTATAAAAGGTGTTTCTGCAGTTACACCCAATATTGGAAACAATCTATAATAACTTCCAGTTGTATAAATATTATTTTCAACTAATTTTTTTTTAGTATTAAATACCTGATTATATATTTCACTATCAATTTGAATTTTTGATTTAAACTTTATAAATTCTTTTTTTATTTTATATTTGTGAGATATTTTTTGTTGTTCTTTGGCGTGGACAGATGTACTTTTTTCTCTAAAAATATTATAAAATTCAAATTCATAATCTGATACATTCCCAAAAGTATTTGAATATCCTGAAAAATATTTTACTTTCGGAAATACAATTGGAATTGTTTTGTTATCTTCATTTTCTTGGTTTGTTTGATAAAAATTAGTACTTATTTTTAAATGATCATCAATTTTATTTAAATTAAAACCCTCTACATTAACATTTGTAGAAAGTGAATTAGTATAACTTAAATCATCATTAGGCTTTGTTCTTTGTATATAATTTTTAGAAGTCTCTAGTGCTGAATCAATTTCAATTCTGAAATTTTTATTTATATTTTTTTTATAATTAGTTATTAAACTTGCATCAGTGAACCAATCATTATAATTTTCATTTTCAAAATTTGAATCAAAAGTTAAATCACTTTTAAAATTCCCTCCTGATAATATTTGATTATAATCAAATACAAATCTTTGTGAAGCATCTACTCCACCTCCGTAATTAATAATAGGAGTTAATAAAAGTTCTTTATCAATAGATATATTAAAATAATATGGGAATGAGACAGATTGAGATGTCTTAGTATCAAAAAAATTTAAAGCTAATGAAGGAGTAAGAAATCCTGATTTTCTTTCTTTTCTTAAAGGTGAAGGAGTTACAATATAAGGGATATAAAAAACAGGTGTATTTAATACTCTCATTTTTGAATGTTTTTGATACAAAAATAGATTTTCATTATCATGTAGAATTTTTTCTCCTTCTAATTGCCAGGTTGGACATATAAAATTAGCTACTTTAATTCTTGACTCACATGGTGAATAAACACCTTTACTTATAATATCAATATGACCTTCTCTTTTAATTTTGTTACCTATTAGTCTTGAACCATCATTTAATTTAATTTTAGGATTATTAAATTCTGCTATTTTCAAATCAGATAGGAAAAAACCATTTTCTCCTTCATAAAAATTATTATTTTTATCTTTAAAAGTAAATTTTATGGGTAATATTATTTTTTTTTCAGATTGATTATAAATTATTAAGTCTGATGTAATTAGTTGATTATCTTGAAATATTTTAGCATTACCTTTGGCAATTAAATTCTCATCTTTATCATATGTTATACTATCTGCATAAATTAATATTTCATTTGCACTATTAATATTCGGAACGATCAAAATTAAAATGATAAGTACGTGAAATAAAAAATCTTTTTTAATTCTTTTAAAATAATTATTCATTTTCAATTTTAATTATTTGATAAAGACCTATAAAAAAAGGTATTAAAAATATTATGGAATAAGATATAAAAAAATTAATAGATAAGTTAATTGTAATTTTTGTTATTATTTCCTTAAATAAAAAAATAAGAAAACCAATACCAATTGCTAAAAATAAAACTTTAAAAAAATTTTCATTTCTTTGAAATTTACTGGTAAAGCCAATTATAACAAATGATATTACAACAATGAAAAAAGGTTTAAGTATTTCGGATATATAATATAATCCTATTTCATTAGAGTATAAATTAAATTTTGATAAAGTTTTAGAATGTGTAAAATATTTATAAAACGGTATCAATTCGTATCTTGAAATTGAATTAATAATATTAGCTTTATTGAAATTAACAACTAAGTTGAAATTTTTTAAATTCATTAATTCTTCATTATTAAAATTATAAAATTTTACATTATTTAACAAAAAAATATTTTTTTCCAATTTACCACTTTCAGCCAAAATAAATTGATTTGAACTATTATTAGTTGTTAAAATTTTTATATCTTGTGCAATCATATCCTTTAAATCTATATTTTTGATATTTATAAAACTAGAATTATATTCATCTAATTCATTTTTAATCCACATCTCTTTGTCTGATATTTTGATTGAATAAAGACTATTTTCATTTTTACCTAAAATATTGTCATATTTCGTTTCCATAAATACAGATAAAGGATTTACAAGAAGGAGAAAAAATAAACCCATAACAAATATAGAAAGAGAGATTGGTATAAAAATATCAAAAATAGAGTAACCAAGATTTCTCATAGAAATAAACTCATTATTGTTGATTAAAGTTCTCATTAAGAATGCAATACTTATAATTGTTACAAAGGGAATAATTTCATTCAAAATCGAAGGGAGCTTTAATAGAGAAAGATATATAAAATTAACCAAAGTTTTATTATCTTCATTAATAATTCTTGATATTTCTAAAAGATTTATAAAAATTATAAATAATGAAATTATAACAAAATTAAAAAATAAATATTTATTTGTTAAATTAAATAAATAAATATTAATTTTGTTCATATTTTTTTAAAATAAAAGTTGATAATGATATAAATATAATAGAAAGCAATATTA
>CACNCW010000049.1 GCA_902619055.1 uncultured Alphaproteobacteria bacterium | reverse complement strand
CAATGAAAAGCTACAGCAAATGCAAGTCCAGTGAAAATAAAATTTGTAGTATAATAAAGTGTATATGCAAAACCTTGGATATAACCGAACGAACCAAAAATAATTAACTTAACTGCTTCAATTGGATTTTCACCTGCTATAAAAATAAACAGGCCTGATACTAGTAATGCTAATGTTAAGTTTACTAAAGGTACGATAACGTTAGACACCCACCATGGTACCTTGGATTTATCAACTACTATGTTACTCATTACGCAACACCGGCCATAAGTAATCCTAGTTCACGGTCAGTAACATTTTTATTTTCTTTTTCTCCAACAATTTTACCATCAAACATAACAATAATCCTATCAGATAAGGACAGTATTTCATCTAACTCAACAGACGCTAATAATATTGCTGCTCCTCTGTCTCGCATATCAATAAGTCTTTGGTGAATAAATTCAATTGCACCAATATCTACACCTCTTGTTGGTTGACCTACTAAAAGAACTTTTGGATTTTCATTAAGTTCTCTACTCAAAATAATTTTTTGTTGATTACCTCCAGAAAAATTTGATGTTATTAAGTTTGGAGAGTTTGGTCTAACGTCATATTCTTGCATTATCTTACTTGAATATTCTGTAATTTCTTGACTATTTAAAACTGCAGATTTTGAAAAAGGTTCTTGATCATGATATCCAAAAATTAAATTTTCGTGCGCTTTAAAATCACTTATTAAACCCATTCTTTGTCTGTCCTCTGGTACATGCGCAAGGCCTTTCTCTTTTAGCATTCTTGGGTTAAGAAAATTGTCTTGGTCAGATATTTTTTCACCGAATAATTGAATATTTCCTGATTCCACTTTTCTAATTCCTGAAAGTGCTTCTAATAATTCAGTTTGTCCATTTCCAGTTACACCTGCAATACCTAAAATTTCTCCAGAACGGATTTCTAAATTAATATTTTTAACGCGTGCAACATCTAGATCATCTTTGACTGAAAGATTGTTAACTTTAAAAATAACTTCTCCTTTTTTTATTTCTTTTTTGTCGACTCTCAGCAAGACACTTCTTCCAACCATCATTTCGGCTAGTTGCTCTTTGTTTGTATCTTTAGTTTTTGTATGTCCAACCATTTCACCTTGACGCATAACTGAAACTTCACTGGTTAGATCCATGATTTCAATTAATTTATGTGTAATTAATACAATTGTTTTTCCTTCATCTTTTAATGATCTAAGAATTTTGAATAATTCATCAACTTCCTGTGGTGTAAGCACGCCAGTAGGCTCATCTAAGATTAGAATTTCTGCACCTCTGTATAAAGATTTTAATATTTCTACTCTTTGTCGGAACCCAACTGATAGATCTGCTATTGTTGCATCAAGATCAATATTAAAATTATATGTTTGACATAATTTTTCTAAATCTTCTTTTGCCTTTTGTAATTTTTCTCCAAAAACTGTTTCACCTTCAAAGCCAAGTATAATATTTTCTAATACTGTAAAATTTTCGACCAACATAAAATGTTGATGAACCATTCCAATACCATTTACTATAGAGTCTCTTGGTGATCTTAGGTTTATTTCTTTACCATTAATTTTAATAGATCCTGAATTCGCCTGATAAAGGCCAAAAACTATACTCATTAGGGTAGATTTACCAGCACCGTTTTCCCCAATTATACCGTGAATTGTTCCTTTATTAATTTTAAGATTAATATTTTTATTGGCCTGAACGTGGCCAAAAGATTTATTTATATTTGTAAGCTCTAAGATAGGCGAGACCATAAATTATTTATCAATCTTTGGTCTCGCCAATTGTTTATATTTTAATTATTCTTGTGACCAATCAGCAACAACTAATGCACCACTTGCAATATCTGCAGCAGCTGCATCAGCAGCAGCAGCCATATCAGCAGTTACCATTCCATCTTCTGTTGCGTAACCAAGCATTCCTTCTGAAAGCCCTAGGATGTTAATTCCTGACTCAAAAGAACCTTTGCCTACATTTTGTGCCTGTTCAAAGATCGTTAAGTCTAATCTCTTCAACATTGAAGTAAGCATTGTGCCTGGATGCATCCAGTTTTGGTTTGAATCAACGCCAATTGCCATTATGCCAGCATCAGCAGCAGCCTGTAAAACACCAATTCCCGTTCCACCTGCAGCTTGATAAACAACATCTGCGCCACTATCAATTTGGGCCTTTGTTAGTTCAGCACCTTTAGTTGGGTTGTTCCATGCTTCGTTTGTAGTTCCTGTCATATTAGCAATAACTTCTATGTCTGGATTTACATATTGTGCACCTTGCTCATAACCACCTTGGAATTTTCTAATCAGAGGAATATCCATTCCACCAACGAAACCAATTGTTCCACTTTTAGAGGCCATAGCAGCCATCATTCCAACTAAGAAAGAACCTTCATGTTCTTTATAACAAGCTTGATAAATATTGTTGTTTGGATCATCCAACCAACAAACATCAACTGCAACAAATTTTATATCTGGGTAGTCAGCTGAAACTGCTGCAATTGCATCAGCTTGCGCAAATCCCATTCCTACGATCATTGTTGCTCCTCTATCAGCAATCTTACGCATACCTTGCTCGATCTGATTGTCGTTTGCAGATTCAAACTCAATCATACCCCAGCCAAGTTCATTAACAACTCTCTCAGCTGTATTGAATGCTAACTCGTTAAATGATTTGTCAAATTTTCCACCAGAGTCATAAACAACTCCTATTGTGTTTGCGAACGCACTTGAAGAGAAGACAAGAGCGAAAGAAACTGAAAAAATACTTAAAATTTTCTTCATACCAAAAATCCCCCTTAAATATGAATTATAGATATCCCATTGATAACATTTTCTTGATAAAAAAATGCATTAAAAAATGAGATTATGGATAAATAATAGGATTTTTTATGGATAACTTCAAGTACCCATATACCTATCGCCTGCGTCACCTAAGCCCGGTACAATGAACTTATTTTTATTCAATTTAAAATCAATGTTGCAAGTAAATATATGAATGCCTTTTTGCTTTTTTTGAATATTTTTAATACCCTCAGGAGCTGCTAGTAAAGACACCAAAAATATATCTTTAATATTAACGCCTTTGTCTTTTATTAAATTGATTGCAGCAATTGAAGAATTGCCTGTGGCCAACATTGGATCTAGAATTAACACTTTTTTATTTTTAACTCTTGGAAGTTTAAAGAGGTATTCTACAGGTTCATAAGTTTGTTCGTCGCGGTATAAACCTATATGACCTTTTTCTGCTTCTGGTAAAAATTTTGCAAACCCCTCAAGTAACCCTAAACCGGCACGTAAAATTGGGACCAAGATTATGGGTTGACCTAAGGCTGTACCACTCATTTTTTTTAGAGGTGTTTCAATTGTTTGTTTTTTAAAGGGAACATATTGAAGAACATCAGAAGCAATGAGGTAGCTTATTTCATTCATAGTTTGTCTAAAAACAGTATTCGATGTTTTTTTATTTCGCAAAATTGTTAATTTGTATTGAACGAATGGTGATTTAATTACTGTAATCATATGCGATTACATATATAGAAATCCAACTAAGAGCAATGCGGTTATCAATTTATTTTTTAACATTAGTGTTTTTATCTAGCTGTACAACTATTGAAGTTGGAAGAGAAGTTGTTAAAGTTGGGGCGGTTGTAAAAGATAAAGTTGAAGAAAGTATTATAAAAAAAGAGCCAGAAATTGTTGAAGATAAAACTATTGTTGAAGAACAACAAATTATCACTGAAGAAAAAGAAGAGGAAAAAACTATAGTTAAAGAGCAGCAAAAAATTGCAGAAATAAATCTCATGGGAAAACAACTTGCTGAGATTAAACAAAAACTGGGACAGCCTAATTTAGCACGATCTGATGGCTCAGTGCATATGATGCGATATGATAGTAGTTCATGTAGGTTGTTTATCTTCTTTAATATAAAATCAAATATTAAGAGAGTAGAATATTTTGAATTTCGAGACTCTTTAGGAGAGCTTATAAATACAAAGAACTCGATAGAAGAATGTTATAAAGAATACGACTTTACTAGCTAATT
>CACNCW010000048.1 GCA_902619055.1 uncultured Alphaproteobacteria bacterium | reverse complement strand
CTAACAACTACTATGATGACATGAAAAAACTTGGTTTTGATTTAGCATTAGCCCTTAATAAAGAAGTTAAAGCACTTGTAGATGCAGGTTGTCAGTATATTCAAATTGATGAACCAGTATTTGCTAGAAAGCCCGATGAAGCTCATTCATATGGTATGGAAAATTTAGAAAGAATGATGCATGGTATACCTAAAGAAGTGCAACGTGTTTGCCATATTTGTTGTGGTTATCCTAATTCATTAGATTCAGAAGGTTATAAAAAGGCTGATTTAGATGCTTATGATAGAATTGCATCACTTGTAGATGATTCAACTATTGATGAAGTATCTTTAGAAGATTCACATAGGCATAATGATTTAAATCTTTTAGAAAAATTTACTAAAACAAAAGTAATTTTTGGATTTATTGATATTGCAAAAAGCAGAATGGAATCTGTTGAAGAAGTAAGAGTTCGTATCAAAGATTCACTTGAACATATTGATGAACACCGCTTAATAGCTGCACCAGATTGTGGTTTAGGTTTCTTTACTCGAGAACAAGCAATTGAGAAAATGACAATTTTAACTAAAGCGGCAAAATCAATTTAATGTAATGTGGAATTATTTTAATCCTGTTGAAATTATCTTTGGAGAAAATAGATTTAAAGAAGTACATGATGCTCTTAAAAATAAGAACTACATCATAATCACTCATCCAGAAGAAATTTTTAAAAAATATAGCGATGAATTAAAATCTTCTTCAAATCCACCACTATCCATTATGACGGATGTTCAACCTAATCCAGATTATAAGGATATTTTAGAGCTACAAAAAAAATTTTCTTCAATCAATGAATCGGTAGATTATATTTTAGCTATAGGTGGTGGCTCTGTTACAGACACAGCTAAAGCAATTGCTGCTTTTAAAGATAAACAAGAATATCTAACAGATTTCGTTCGCAATAAGAAAAGTCCAAGAGTCGAAAATCCAATCAAGATTATTGCAATACCTACAACTTCAGGAACATCAAGTGAGCTTACGTGTTGGGCCACAATTTGGGATAAAGAAAAAAACAATAAATTATCTTTGGCGCATAAATCTCTTTATGCAGAAAAAGCAATTATCGATCCATCAATTATGGTTGATAAGCCTTTAGGCTTGACCATTTCAACAGGTTTAGATGCTCTCTCTCATTCAATGGAAAGTATTTGGAATATTAATGCAAACCCAATTTCTGCTTCTCATGCAATACAAGCATCAAAATTAGTATTAGAAAATTTACCACTTCTCGCTAAAGATTTAAGAAGCGTTGAATTACGTTCAAACATTGCACTGGCATGCGTTCATGCTGGCTTAGCGTTTTCCAATACAAAAACTGCTATTGCGCACAATCTATCATACCCTGTGACGCTCAATTACGGCATTCAACATGGTATTGCTTGCTCATTTACATTACCCATGATTACTAAAAGTATGGTTGGAATTGATAGTGTAGCTGAAGAAAGACTAAAACTAATTTTTAACGATAACCTAGAGAATGCCGCAAATCATCTGAGTGAATTTATGCGTTCTTTAGAGGTTCCTCTTAACTTAAATGAAATAAAAGTTCCTGTTCAAGAATGGAATAATATAGTAGATGATGCGTTTTTAGGAGAACGAGGTAAAAACTTTATTGGCAATAAAGAAGCCTTCATCTCTTCTGCTAAATCAATGGGACTTTATTAGTAATGAAAAAAAATTTCAGGTTTTATGATAACAGACAAAAATACTTATTATTTGTCACAACAACAAATGAAAAAAATCAAATTGCTGATGCGATACACCCTCACGTAAATAAAATTAAACCGCAAAAACCTGGTATAAAAATATTTGATGCTGGTATGGGTGATGGTTCCTTACTTATGAATGTTATGCGTCAGTGCCACGAGGCCAGGCCTAACGTACCTCTATTAGTTTGCACAAAAGAAATAAGTATTGAAGATGTAAGATTAGGTTTGGAAAAATTACCCGATAGGTTTGTTGAGCATAAGAATACTGTTTTTGTAATTTCAAATTTACACTACGCTGAAGCCGCAAACCTAAAATCAAAAAATGACGTTAAACAGAAAAAAATTAATTGGAATATTATTAAATTAAAAGGTGACACCTCTCTTGAATTTGCCCAACAATTAAGAAAACAAAATGAATTTTTAGAAAAAAAATGGAATATAGAAATTAATAAAAAGTCAGGTAACCATACTTATAAGGAGCCTTCAGTCATGGTTATTTACCGTGAAGATCAAGAATTTAATGTTAATGAATTAATACCAACCAAAAAAAAATCAGATAATAAATTTGATCTTATTATTGCTTCACAGCCTTATCGTTCAAGAATTTCAGCAGAAAAGAAATCAAAATATGTCATCGAACCAATGATTCGAGCGTTAAAATCAAAAGGGAAATTATTAACTATTCATGCTTCAGGAAAAGATCCTGCTAATGAAATAATTCGTAAAATTTGGCCAAAAGAGGACCCTTTTCCTTCTCTTGGAAATAGTATCATTTCTTATCTTAAGAAAAATTTAGATAAAGATTTATTAAGTAGTTTATCTTTTGGAGAAAAAAAAATTATTAAATGTAAATTGAGAGCTCTACCAACAGAAATCAGTGGAGGTATAGCGACATCATTAGTTTTTTCTGCTTGGAATGCCTCCATATATGTCAATCAAATGGATGATGATAAAGTAATGAAGGTAGAAAAAACAAAAAATTACGAAAAAGTAGTTCAAAATATTGTTGCTAAAAATAAAGGCCTTTATTTTAACAATGAAATATTTGTAATTGAAAAAAAATAATTTTTTATTTAAACCAATTAACTTCTGTTTTTAAAAAATCCTCTGTATGAATAATTAAGGCGTCAGATCGAATTATTGCAACATTATAATTTGTATCTGTATTAGCCGTTCCTAAACGATATTCATTTGAAAAGTTAGGTATTAGAGGAGACCAAGTACTTCTTGGGGAGGAAAAAGTAATACCACAATAAGAACCAGAACTTGTAATGTGTTGATGACCAAAAAAAATATGTTTTATTATCTTATTATTTTTAGTTAAAATTTGTTGAAACTCTTTTTTTTGTTGTAATCCTATTCCATCACTTTCCTCTTTTACTAATGCCAGTGGATTATGATGCATAAAGATGTACGTATCTGTATTAGTTTTACCTAAAATATTATTTAACCATTCTTGCCTCTCTTCACAGTAATGTCCTTGGTGAGTATTAATCAGATTAGTATCTATAAAAATTAAACGTTTATTATCTATATCCTTAAAGTATTGAATAAAGCCATTTGGATCGGTTTCAATATTAGGAAAGTTTATTTTAAACTCATCTCTGTTATCATGATTACCTATAATGAGTTGAGGATTTAAATTCTTTGGCAGCTCTGCTTCATCAATGATTTTTATAAATAACTGATAAGAATCTTTATCACCTAAGTCTGTAATATCGCCAGTGATGGCAAATAAATCTGCATCACCATGATTATTTTTTATATGACTTAATGCTTTTTTAAATTTACTGACAGGATCTATGCCATGAATCTTATCTATATAAATATGAGGGTCTGAAAGATGAATAATTTTCATTATTTTATACAAATTTATAATTAGATCGCAGTTTTAAAATAAATATACTTATTAAATTCCTCTTTTAAGTCGATGCTAACTCTTGCATGTACTTTACCTTGTTTTCCATTAAATGATTGTTTTTCTTTAACTGGAAACACCCCTTCATGCCAAATGTTTGGATGAATATACAAACCTTTTGATCCATCACAATAAAATGCTTTGAAATGTTCTGGTTCGATGTCGTCTGTTGGTAAAGCTAAAGGACAAATAAATGGTTTATTTTCTGCAGGAAAAAAAAGCTGACCTCCATCAGGATGATAATTTGCATGCCATAGAAATATTTTTGTTGGATCTGAATATTTATCTTTTTGCAATTCTTGATCGGGGTTATTGGCATAACCCAGTATATATTTTCCATCTACTTCATAATCGCTCTTATGTTGGACAGCATTATTTTGTCCATAAAGCACATCACCTTGCCACCAGGTATCAAAAGAACCTTCGGTAGTTCCACCTTCATTACCAGTTCCCTCTTCTATGTCGCGCCATCCTTGTTTTGGCCAAGTAACAATTTCAATATCACTATTTTCAAAACTATCGATTAAATATCCGTAT
>CACNCW010000047.1 GCA_902619055.1 uncultured Alphaproteobacteria bacterium | reverse complement strand
TATAGTTTGCTTTTTTGTTACCCTCTCCATCACTTTTATTAGGAATACCCAGTAACATCTCATCATTATTAATAGTTTCCCATTCGCTATCTCTTTGGGATATTAATAAATCACCACTGAAAAAATTTGGATCAGGGACTATCATTGAGCCATCAAGTCCATAGATTTCAATAGTTGAATGATTGTTTTTCCAAACATCCCAAGTACAAAAAAACTGAACTTTTGCTCCGTTTTGAAACTCTAAAGAGCCCATAAGAGTTGTTGGTGTTTCAACTTTAATTTTATCTCCATATCTAGGTTGACTAGTTATTGTTCTCTCATTTGTAGCAGTTCCACTGATTGCATTTATTTGTTTAACTGGTCCAATTAAGTTAACTAATTGCGTTATATAATAAACACCAACATCAAAAACTGGTCCAGCTCCAGGTTTAAAGAAAAAATCTGGATTAGGGTGCCAATGCTCCATTCCATGAGACATCAAATTAAATGTACCAAGAACAATTTTACCTATTTTGTTGTCTTCAATTAATTTTCTAGCTTTTTGTCCTGCAGCTCCTAAAAATGTATCTGGAGCGCAACCAACATACAAACCTTTTTCGTTTGCTAGTTTTTCTATTTCTAAACCTTCTTGAAAATTCATTGCCAATGGCTTTTCACTAAAACAATGTTTTCCTTTTTGTAGTGATTTTGTAATAATTTCTTTATGGGCTGCAGGGATTGTTAAATTAATGATTAAATCAATTTCATTACTTTCTACAATTTTCTCAACTGATAGAGATTTAACATTATATTTAGATGCAGCATTAGAAGCAGCTTCATTATTTATATCGGCACAAGCAACTATTTTAAAATTATTAAATATTTTTTGACATTCAAAATAAGTTTCAGAAATATTTCCACAACCAACAATTCCGATATTCATTAAATTGTTTCTAAATATTCTAAAGATTTGGTTGTATATTCTTTATAATCTTTTGGATCATCGTGTTCCAAGACAAAAACTTCACATGGTGTCTTTTTAACTTCTGCAAGAAGCTTTGGCCAATCTATGAAACCTTCTCCTACAGCAGACTGTTCATCGTGTTTTAATAAGTTTTTACTTTGATCATAAAAATCTTTCAAGTGACAGCCAATAATTTTATTTTTATATTTTTCTATCCAAACAAGTGGATCTGCTTTTCCAGCAACTGCCCATCCAAGATCAAGTTCCATTTTTAGATTTTCATTGTGATCCATCATACATTCTATTGGAAGCTTACCACTAGGAAGAGGTCTAAATTCAAATGAATGATTATGATAACCAAGAGTTAGACCATTATCTTCATACGTTTGTACATATGATGAGAGATCTTTACCAAAGTTATTCCAAGTGTCTTCATCAAGATCAAAATTTGAAGCAAAATCTTTAGTAAATTTTTCAGGCACAGAAGGTACTATCGCATGCTTAATATTTAGATATTTCATCCTACTAATTGTTTCTTCTGTATTTGTAATTGCTTGAAAACTTATGTGAGAAGATTTTATAGAAATACTATTTTCTTCCATCATTGATTTAAAATTATCTAAATCAATTTTATCTAAATCAAATAATTCAATATTTTTAATTCCAGACTCAGATAGGAATTTAAATATTAGCTCGTAAGGTTGAAATTTTCTTGTTGTGTACAACTGCATTGTTACTTCGTTTCTATTCATTAAATTCTCTCCTCAGATTTACTGTCGAATATTGAAGATTTATTTATATCAAATGAAATATTTATTTCATCATTTAAATTAAAATTTGAACTTCCTTCTAGCCTAATAGATATTGGGTTACCTTCAATACTAGTCCACACAAGAGTATCTGCCCCCATAGGTTCCACTAATTCAACTTTACATTGAATAGAATTTTCATTTTTTTCTATGTTTATATTTTCAGGTCTTATTCCAAAGACAACCTTTTGATCATTAATCACATTATTTATGTTTTCATATTTAGATATATCAATTTGTTTATTACCAACAATTATATTTTGATTTGATTTTTCAAATTTGGCATTTAAAAAATTCATGCTCGGAGATCCAATAAACCCAGCCACAAATAAATTAGCTGGTTTGTTATAAATTTGCTTTGGAGTATCTAATTGTTGTATTAATCCATCTTTCATAACAGATATACGGTCTGCAAGCGTCATAGCTTCTATTTGATCATGAGTAACGTAAATCATAGTATTTGATAAATCTCTATGAAGTTTTTTAATTTCATAGCGTAGTTCAGCTCTTAGTTTTGCATCAAGGTTACTTAAAGGCTCATCAAATAAAAAAACTTTCGCATCCCTAACCAAAGCTCTACCAATAGCTACGCGCTGTCTTTGACCCCCAGAGAGTTGAGAGGGTTTTCTTTTAAGTAATTCATTTATTTGTAGAAGATTTGCAGCTTTTTTAATTTTTTCATTAATTAAATCTTTTGCAGTACCCATCATTCTTAAACCAAATGATAAATTTTTCTCAACAGTCATACTTGGGTACAATGCGTAAGATTGGAATACCATTCCTATATGCCTATCTTTTGGTTCTTTCCATGTAACGTTATCATCTTCAATCCAAATCTGTCCATCCGTTAAATCTAAAAGACCGGCAATACAGTTTAATAAAGTAGTCTTTCCACAACCTGAAGGACCAAGCAAAACCATGAATTCTCCTTCTTTAATATCAAGACTTAAATCATTTAATATTTCAGTTTTTCCATAACTGAAGGATATATTTTTTACTTCAACACTACTTTTCATACTCACCCTTTTATTGCCCCAGCTGCTATTCCACGCACAAACCATCTTCCAGAAATAAAGTATACAAAAAGAGGTACTAGAGAAGTTAAAATTGTTGCTGACATATCTACGTTGTATTCGGCAACACCATAATCTACTTGTACAATATTATTTAATTGAACTGTCATTGGTTGGTTGTCTCTTCCTGCAAAAACTAATCCTAGAAGAAAATCATTCCAAATTCCTGTAACTTGAAGAATAACAGCTACGATAGTTATAGGAGCAGACATTGGGATAATAACATACAGAAATATTTTTATAAAATTACCTCCGTCTATTCTTGCAGCTTTAAATAAATCTATTGGTAAACTGACATAAAAATTTCTAAAAATTAGTGTTAATATTGGCATACCAAAAATAGTATGTACTAAAATTATGCCTGGAAGAGTGGAATAAATACCCAATGCATCTTCTATTTTTAGCAGAGGATAAACCATTACCTGATAAGGAATAAAAGCACCAAACATACACAAACCAAAAAAGAAATATGCTCCCTTAAATCGCCAAAAAGCTAAGGCATATCCATTTATTGCGCTTAGTCCAACAGACACAATAACACTTGGAACAGTAATTTTAATTGAGTTAAAAAAACCTGGTTTAAGACCTTCACATACAAATCCAGTACATGCTTGAGACCAAGCTTTTGGCCAAGAATAAAAACTAAGTTCTTTAGGCAAATTTAAAATATTTGCAGCTCTTATTTCATCCATATCTTTTAAGGATGTGATAACCATTACATATAACGGCATTAAAAAGAATAAAGCACACACTAAAATGAAACAATACATACCTATCCTTCCTACTGTTAAATATTTTGGACGAGGACCTGAAGGTATAGAACTCATTAGTTTGCTGCGTATTTATTTCTCAAATAAAATTCATAAAATGCCCATGGGGCAAGTATGCATACAACAGAAATAAACATAATTATCGATGCTGCAAATGCTTGTCCTAAATTAGCTCTACTAAAAAAATTTTCCATAACATACATAGCGGGTGTAGTTGTTGCATAACCAGGTCCACCAGATGTTAACGCTAAAATTAAGTCATAAACTTTAACTACTCCGGCAGCAATTAGAACTATAGCTGTAACAACCATTGGTCTAAGCATTGGTAGAATTACAAATAAATAAGATTTCCACTTTGCTACTCCTTCAATACTTAATGATTTCCAGATATCTTCATCTATACCTCTGAGACCTGCTAACATTAAAACCATCACAAAACCTGCGCCCTGCCAAACAGCTGCAATACAAACAGCATATATTGCTAAATCTCTATTTACTAACCAATCAAGTTCAAACCAAGAAAAACCCCACATATGCATTGAATTTTCTAATCCAAAGGTTGGGTTTAGAACCCACTTCCAGACTAAACCAGTTACAACAAAAGACATTGCATAAGGATATAAAAAAATAGTTCTAAATAGACTTTCTCCTCTAATTTTTTGATCAATTAATACTGCAAGAAGAAAACCAATAATTAGACAACCAATTGTGAATACAAAACCGTAGATAAAAATATTTTCAACTGCAACATCCCATTTTCTTTGTTTAAATAATCTTTCATATTGATCAAAACCTACAAAATTTG
>CACNCW010000046.1 GCA_902619055.1 uncultured Alphaproteobacteria bacterium | reverse complement strand
ATTCCAAGAAAAACTCCAAGTATCATTGCAAAAATTATAGATGCAAAACCAACAATCAGTGAAATTCTTGAACCATAAATCATTGTTGAAAACATATCTCTTCCTTGCTGATCAGTTCCTAATATAAAGCTAAAACTTCCTCCCTCCGACCATACTGGTGGTGTAAAGGCATCCATTAAAGAAACTGATGCTGGATCAAAAGGATTATAAGGTGCAACTATCCCAGCAAATACAGAACAAAAAAGTACAATAAAAAATATTGTTGAAGAAATTACTGCTAATTTAGAATTAAAGAAACTATATCCAATATCAGTATCATATATTTTATTATACGTTTTAAGTAGCATTTTAACTACCCTCTTCCTTCAACCTAATTCTAGGATCAATAAAATAGTATGTGATGTCTACAATAAAATTTATCATAACAAATATAAAAGCTACCATGATCATATATGCTGACATAATTGGAATATCGACAAAGTATACTGCTTTGATAAACAATGATCCCATGCCAGGCCATTGAAAAACTGTTTCTGTAATAATTGAAAAAGCAATTAATGTTCCGATGTTGATACCTGTAATAGTAATAACTGGAATTAATCCATTTTTGAGCGCATGCTTATAATTAATAACACTGCTTTTTATACCTCTTGCTTTTGCAAATTTAATATAATCTGTTTGTAAAATTTCCATCATTTCAGCGCGGACTAATCTAATCACATAAGTCATTTGAAATAAACTTAACGTAACAGATGGTAGTATCAGTGCTTTTAAACCAGAAGTAGTTAAAAATCCTGTAGTCCAAAAACCTAATTGTGTGACTTCACCTCTTCCAAAGGATGGAAGAACTCCTAAAATTACTGAAAACAAATAAATTAGCATTATTCCTATAATGAATGTTGGTAATGAAACCCCTGCTAGAGAAATCACAAGAATAATATTAGAAATAAAACTGTCTCTGTGAATACCAGTATACACTCCTAAGATAACACCGCTAATGATTGCAATCAAAGCGGAGACAAAAACTAATTCTAAAGTTGCAGGCATTCTTTCTGCAATTAAATCTGAAACTTCTCTTTTTAATTGATATGATATTCCAAAATCACCTTGAATTACATTTCCTATAAAGCGTGAAAATTGAACGTAAACTGGATCATTTAAACCCAATACTTCTCTAACCTCAGCACGTCTTTCATCTGAAGCATCTTCTCCAGTCATACTATTTACTGGATCACCAACAAAATTAAATAAGGAAAATGAAACAAAAGCAACAACAATCATTACTAGAATAGATTGCAAGAGTCTTTTAAAGAAATAGCTAAACATGGTTTAATTTCTGGCCAGATTACTGGCCAGAAAATATAAAATTTATTAGTTTACGTTTGCAAATCTAAATAATGGCTCGTTGTTCATTCTAATTGGAACATCGACATTACTTTTTGATGCTTGGTTGACAACTTGGTGATGTAAAGGAAGATATGTTACATCGTCTTGAGTAATATCCCAAGCTTCAGCAATCATAGCATTTCTTTTATCTTGATCTGTTTCAACACCCATTGCCGCTACTAACTCATCAACTCTAGCATTACTGAAATTAACTTTATTCCAGCTACCAGCACTATCGAATAAGTACGAGTATACGTAATGACTATCAAAAGTTGGAACACCCCAACCTAACATATACATATCACTTGTCATACCATTTGCGTCACCTTCTTTAACTTCTGAGAAGTGTTGACTTTTAGTTTTTGCATCAAGAGTTACATCAACTCCAATTTTAGCAAACATACCAATTGCTGCAACACAGATTGCTTCATCATTAATATAACGATCATTTGGACAATCTAGTGTAACTTCAAATCCATCTGGATAACCAGCTTCTGCTAATAGTTTTTTTGATAGCTCTGGATCATAAGGTAATCTTTCATCACGTGCAGCTGTATGACCGTTTACACCAGGAGCAGTGATAATTCCTGCAGGAACACTTTGTCCTCTCATTACCTTATCCTTAATAGCTTCCATATCTAAAGCATGGTACATCGCTAAACGAACTCTTTTATCTGCAAAAGGATTTTTACCTTTAATATTAGATGAATTTAATTCAGCAGAACCTTGATCCATTCCAAAAAATATTGTTCTATTTTGAGGAGTCATTTTTACACCATGTCCAGCAGAAGATTTTATTCTCTCAATATCTTGAACAGGAACAACGTTTGTGTAATCAATTTCTCCAGATAGAAGTGCTGCAACTCTTGTTGCATCATTTGCAATTGGAAGTAATTCAATAGTATCTACATTGAAAGTACTATCATCGCCCCACCAATCATTATTTTTTTCAAAAACAGTTCTTACGTCCTGTTCTCTAAAAGTAATTTTGAAAGGTCCAGTTCCGTTTGCATTAGAAGCACAATAAGATGTTTCACCAGCATCCCAATTGTATGAAACTTCACAACCATTTGCTTTTGCCCAATCTTCAGACATTACAAATATCTGAGTTAATTGGTTTAAAAGAATTGGATTTGGTCCATTTGTTACAATCTGAACTGTATGATCAGTTAAAGCTGTTGCTGAACTGATGCTTTTAATTAAATCGACCATATCAGACGGAGCAGTTTTTGCTCTATTGATACTGAAAGCAACATCACTAGCTGTTAAATCTGATCCATCATGAAATTTTACACCCTTACGAATTGTAAATATCCAAGTGCTATCTGAGGTTGTTTTCCATGACTCTGCAAGCTGAGGAAGTATTTCCATGTTTATACCTGGAGTTACTAAACCTTCATATACTTGACGTGAAACCATGTGAGTTGGTCCTTCGTTTTGTGCATGCGGATCAAGAGTTAAAGAGTCACCAGGCATTGACCATTTAATAGTATTAGCAAATGCTGGTGAGAAAATACCCATGAAAAGCAAAGACAAAACAATGCTTAAAGTCTTTTTCATATTATTTCCTCCATAGAAATTTGATGGTAGATCCATACTACTTCAATCAAAATATTCAATATTATTAGTATTAATAAGTGCTATATTTTGTCATAATTATTAGTATTAATTTAGACATACACCTTAGAGGAGGCTTGATATAGTGAAAAAAATAGAGAAGGCACAAGAGATCTCTAGAATACTAAATCGTATATACAGAAAAGTACCTGTTCCTCTAAACCACAAAAATAAATTTGAATTAGTTGTAGCTGTACTTCTTAGTGCTCAATGTACAGATGAAAGAGTTAATCAAGTTACACCAATACTATTTAAAAAAGCAAACACAGCTATAAAAATGACAAAAGTATCAAAAAAAACAATTTATAATATTATTCGCCCTTGTGGTTTGGCACCTCAAAAATCAAAAGCAATTTTTGAACTATCAAGAATTCTTGTAAAAAAATTTAAAGGCAATGTTCCAGAAAGTTTTGAGGAATTAGAAAAATTGCCAGGTGTTGGTCACAAAACAGCCAGTGTTGTTATGTCTCAAGGATTTGGGCATCCAGCATTTCCAGTTGATACGCACATTCATCGTTTAGCTCAACGTTGGGGTTTAACAAATGGTAGAAATGTTGTGCAAACAGAAAAAGATTTAAAATATCTTTTTCCTAAAAAATCTTGGAATAAACTTCATTTACAAATAATATTTTATGGAAGAGAATTTTGTCAAGCAAGAAGTTGTTATGGTTTGGAGTGTGAAATATGTAAGGTTTGTAATCCAAAGAGAAAAACACCTATTAAAACAAAAAAGTAGTAATTAAAAAGGCTGAAATACAACAAGTATAAGTATAAAAATCAATATTACTGCTGGAGCTTCATTTGTAATTCTAAAAAACTTAGTGGAGTATTTATTTTTATCATTTTTAAAATCATTAAGACATTTTAAACAAAAAAAATGATAGCCAGATAATAAAATTACAAATAAAATTTTTAAAAGCAACCAAGTATCAATACCCACATAATGTGTAAGTGTAAAACCTGATATCCACGTCACTATAAAAGCTGGAAACATTATTATTCTGTACAATTTTCCTTCCATTAGTTTGAATGTTTCTGAGGTTTCTTTTGTAATTTCAGGATTAGCATGATTTACAAACAAACGTGGCAGATATAAAAGTCCAGCCATCCAAGCTATGATACTAAAAATATGAATAACTTTCAGAGTATTAAATAACATTATTTATTCCCATACCGCGTGAGGAGGCATTGACATTAATATAGCATCAACATTCCCACCAGTCTCTAGACCAAACTTTGTACCTCTATCATATAATAAGTTAAATTCAGCATAGCGACTACGCTTAACTAATTGTATCTTTTTTTCCTCTTCATTCCACTCCTCATCCTTAAGTGTAATTAAAGTATTTTTGATAAACTGATGAAAATAAGTACCTACGCCTTGGACAAATTCAAAATCTTTTCCCCAATCGCCAGTTTGAAGGTAATCAAAAAATATTCCTCCAACACCTCTTGGTTCATTTCTATGTTTAAGAAAAAAATAGTCATCACACCAATTTTTAAATTTAGGATAAAATGATTTATCATATTTATTACACAAAACTTCTAAACCACGATGATATTTTTTCTCATCCTCAAATATTAAACAAGGTGTAATATCCATGCCTCCACCAAACCATTCCTGAGTGGTTTTAATAAATCTTGTATTAAAATGCATAGAAGGAATTTTAGGTGAAACAGGATGTAAAACAACACTGATGCCAGTTGCATTATAATTTGGATCTTCTTTAGCACCCGGAATAGCATCTCTCATATTTTCGTTAAATATCCCAGAGACGGTAGAAATATTTACTCCACCTTTTTCAATAATATTACCCTTAATTTTACTCATTTTACCACCACCATCACCTTTGTGATCCCAGTTACTTATTTCAAATTGATTTTCATCAATGTTTTGAATAGTTTCAACTAAGTTATCTCGTAATTTTTCAAACCATTCTTTTGCAG
>CACNCW010000045.1 GCA_902619055.1 uncultured Alphaproteobacteria bacterium | reverse complement strand
AATTATTGCTAAAGCACCTAATAAAGATAAAATTATACCAATTAATTGCAGTTTTGAAATTTTCGTTCGAAACATTAGCCAAGAAAAACCAATCATAATAACTGGTGCAGTAGATGCCATTATAGTAGAATTTAAAACTAAAGTAGTTTGTAATGAAATATATGTAAATGAATTAAATATTGTAACACTTAAAATACTTAATGAAGTCATCAGTAAAAAGTTTTTTTTGTAATAATTTAAATTTTCCAAAATACTTTTAAGAGTGAACGGTAAAAGTAAAAGCAAAGCTAAAGACCATCTAAAAAAACTTAATTTAAATGGTGAAAGATCAGTTATGTGAGCAACTTTTCCAAAAAAAAAATTTCCTGACCAAAATAAAGAAGAGGCTGTTAACAATATTACTGCTAACATTAAGTTTCTTGACATTTATTTATCTACAAGAGTCATGAGAGATGAAGTATCAAACCTATTGCCACCATTTTTTTGAACTTCTTCATAGTATTTATCAACAATTTTTGTAACAGGAAGAATTGCACCATTTTTATCTGCTTCATTAAAACAAATTGATAAATCTTTACGCATCCAATCAACTGCAAAGCCATAATCAAATTTACCATCAAGCATAGTTCTGTATCTATTTTCCATTTGCCACGATTGAGCAGCACCTTTTGATATAACGCTAAGAACCTTTTCCATGTCCACATTCGATTTTTTTCCAAAAGCCATTGCTTCGGATAAACCTTGCACTAATCCCGCAATACAAATTTGATTTATCATTTTAGCTATTTGACCTGATCCAGATGGACCTATAAGTTCAACCGCTTTGCCATAAGATGTGAGAACTGGTTTAACCTTATTATAATCTTTTTCATCGCCACCTATCATAATAGAGAGAACACCATTTTCTGCCCCTGCTTGACCGCCAGAAACAGGAGCATCAAGAAAACTCAATTTTTTATCTTTAAGTTTTTGATAATAATTTCTTGCTATCTCTGCAGAAGCTGTTGTGTGATCAACAATAATTGATCCCTCATCTACATTTGAAAGAATTCCACCTTCACCTTCCATTACTTCAATAATATCTTCATCACGTCCAACACACATAAAAACAATTTCAGAATTTTGAGAAGCTTCACCAGGAGTTTTAGACATGCTTCCTTTATACTCTTCTACCCATTTTTCTGCTTTAGCAGTTGTTCTATTATAAACAGTTACATTATAACCATTATTTTGAAGATGACCTGCCATTGGGTAACCCATTACTCCTAAGCCAATAAAAGAAACATTTTTAATACTCATGAATATTCTCCTATTTTTTCTAAAATTTTAAAATTCAAATCTTCTGAATTACTAACAATTAAATTCTTATTCTTTTTTGTAAAGTCATATTTGTTTTTATCAAAATCTATATCAGAACCTCCTGCTTCTCTGACAAAAAGAATACCTGGAATATGATCCCAGGGAGATAATTTTGATAAAATAGCAAAATTTCTAATGCCAATACCTATATCTATATATTCAAAACCAATACATCTATATGAGTTAACTTCCTTAAACATATTTTTAAATATTTTTAACTTATCTTTAAATCCTGGTTCCCAATACTTTGTACTTATCGATCCTATAGTTTCTGCAATTATATTTACCTCTTTTGTAATAATTTTATTATTGTTGATATAAGCGCCTTCATTTACAATAGCTGAACACATAATTTTATCTAATGGTTTATAAATCCAAGAACGTAGAATTTTTTCTTTAAATGTTAATGCTATCATAATTGCAAATTTATCTCTACCATTAGCAAAATTTGTTGTGCCATCTATTGGGTCAACAGTCCAACAATATGCATCTTCATTATAAAAATTTAATATATTTTCATTTCTAGAATATTCTTCTTCACCTATAAAATTTGAAGTAGGTAAAATTTTTAACAAATTTTTTTTTAATTCTTTTTCTGCTTCTATATCAGCTGCTGTTACTAAATCAGATCCATTTTTATAATTAATGTCATCGTCTGATAAATTTTTGAATTTTGGTAAGATAATATTTTGACTGACGTTAAAACAAATGTCCTCTATGTCCTCTTGCTTTATTTTATCCATTTATACATGCTTCATTATACATTTCTGCTAGTTTCAATGTGATATTACCAATTTTACCATTATTAATTATTTTATTATCAATTTTTAAAATTGGAGTAATGAAACTTCCAGAACTAGTTAAAAATACTTCATCAGCATTAATTAATTGCTTATGGGTAAATTGTTTTTCTATTAGTTTAAGTTTAGTTTTTTTTATAATTTTTAAAAGAGATGTTCTAGTTACTCCTTTTAAAATATCGGAGTTAGCTGGATGAGTTATTAAATTATTTCTTTTTATAATCCAAATATTAGAAGACGTACCCTCAGTAACCTTTCCATTTTGTATTAAAATTGCCTCATAAGCATTTTTCTTTTTGGCCATATTTGCTGCTATAATATTTGGAAGTAAATTTACTGTTTTAATATCACGTCTTTTCCATCGAAGATCTTGGTATGTAATTGTATTTACCCCTACAAATTTTTTTCCAGGTAAATTAAAACTTTTATTTCTTGTGTATACAATCAAAGTTGGGTTTAAATTTTTTTGATACTTGTGTTCTCTAAATTGAATACCTCTTGTAATTTGTAAATATATTATACCATTCCTTGTTTTATTTTTCTTTATTAGATTAAGAAAAATATTATTTAGGTTTTTTTTATTGATTTTAAATTTAATTTCTAATTCACGAAGAGAATATTTCAATCTCTTAAGATGAAAATTTAGATCAATTAAATTTTTATCTAAAACTGCGATAACTTCATAAACACTATCTGCAAATTGTAATCCTCTATCCTCTATATGAATTTTTGCTGATTTAAAATTTACAAATTTGTGATTTATATAAGCAAAATTTGGCATGCAATTAAACTCTTGATAAAAGTTTTTCTAATTTTTTTATACAGTTTGTTTCAGCAAAAAAAACTACATCATCATTTTCTTTAAATACAGTTTGACTATTAGGAATTATAATTTTTTTATCTCTTACAATAGAGCCAATACGTATACCTTTTGGTAATTCTAATTCTTTAAGATTTTTATTACAGAGAAATGACTCTGATTGAATATCAGCCTCAATTACTTCCCCAAAACCTTCTCCTATTGAATAATCATTTCGTATTTTTACACCTCTTACCTTTTCTAAAATTTTAGAAATTGTTATTATTTTTGGATCTATGGTCATATCAACACCTATATTAGATAACAAAGATGAATAATTACTGTTATTAATCAAAGTTATTGATGTGTTGGCCCCTGCTCTTTTAGCTAATAAAGATGATAGTATATTAACTTCATCGTCTTCCGTAATTGATATACAGTAACCTGAATCTGAAATGTTTACCTCTTCAAGTATTTGATTGTCTAAGCCATCTCCACATGTCACTGTGATATTTTCTAAATTTGATGCAAGAAATTCTGCTCGTTCTTTGTTAGCTTCAATAAGTTCAGTTTTTATATATGTGTCAGAATTTTCAATTAGCTGAGCAAGTGAAAATCCTATATTTCCACCACCTATAATTACGGCTTTTTTTGCCTGCAATTCTTGATGGCCAAATTCAGATAATACATCTGTCAAATTATCAGTTTCCACAACTAGAAAAATTGTGTCTTTTTTTTCAATTTTAGTTGAAGAATTTACTGTAAATTTTTGATCTTCTCTAAATATAAACATTATGTTAGCAAGATAGTCTGGAAATTTTTCTGATAATTCTCTAACAGACAAACCTGAATGTAAAAAATTATCTTCACATTTTAGACCAATTAATTTTAATTTTTTATCTGATAATTCAACCATGTCTATTGTACCAGGTGAAATTAATCTTCTAAATATGCCCTTTGCAACTTCTTGTTCTGGAGAAATAATTGCATCTATTGGGAAATTGTCATCATTATATAAATTTTTCAAATCAGTTTTTAAATAATCTTGTTGTCTTATTCTTGCAATTTTCTTTTTAATTTTGAATAAAGAATGGCCAATTTGGCAAGTAACCATATTAGTTTCATCACTCTTAGTAACTGCAATTAGTATTTCACAGTCATTTGCACCGGCACTCTCTAAAACTGATGGCATGCTAGGAAGACCATTTATTGTTTTTACATCCAACGTTTCTGATACCTTATTTAATCTATTTTCATCTTCATCAATAACTGTAACTTCAAAGTTCTCGCGTGATAGTTTATCAGCTATGCTATATCCAACATCTCCAGCACCACAAATAATTGTTTTCATTGATTAGTTATTCTACTTTTATATCTAATGATTTAAATTTTCTATAAAGAGCAGTTCTTTCCATTCCTGTAAATTCAGAAACCTTACTTATATTACCATTAAATCTCTTAATTTGCGATAATAAATAATTTTTTTCAAACTCCGATCTTGCTTCTTTTAAAGACAAATCCAGTGAATTTTTTGAAGAATTTGACGCAGTTTCATCTCCCATTTGCAAAGCTAAATCATCAACCTCTAACTCTTTTATATTTTGATCTTGATTAAGTATCAGACTTTTCTCTACGTAGTTAATCAGTTGAGATATATTTCCAGGCCAATCATACATTTGTAACTTAGTTAAGGCTTTAGAAGAAAATTTAAAATTTAAATTTCCTCCACTTTTTTCATTTAAATAAAAATCAAGGATAGGAAGAACATCATCTCTCCTATCAGAGAGAGATTTAAATTTTATAAAGTCTGTTGAAATTCTATCATATAGTCTTCTAATAAAATTACCTTTTTGAATTTCTATTTCTAAATTTTTTTCAGTAATTGTTATAATTTTATAATTTAGTTTAATTTCAAGATCTTCAAAAAATTTTTTATTTTCTAGAAAATTTAAGAGTTTTTTTTGAAAAATATTTGGTAAAGTTTCAATATTAAGCAATATTAATGTATTATTGTTTGATCGATAAAATATATTTTCATTAATTGCATTTTTATTTTCTGCAAACATCTTATCCAATGCTTCGTTTGTTAGTTTTTTAAAATCAATTGATATAGGTAGTTTATCTTTATATCGTGAATTTTGATGTATTAAATTTGTAAAATGTTTTTTCCCTGTTCCAAATGGTCCTTCAATTAATAATCTAGAATTGCTTGAGCTCTGCTCATTTAATTTTTTATTTATTTTTTTAATAAATTCTGAATTCCCTATTAATGGCATTGTTTTAA
>CACNCW010000044.1 GCA_902619055.1 uncultured Alphaproteobacteria bacterium | reverse complement strand
TTAAAATTTATGCGAAAATTACTTACTTTCATTTCGTTATTATTAATCTTAATATCCATGACTAAGGCTAATGCGAATACAGAAAAATTGTACGAAAGACTTGTTAAGGATTGGTCAGTAATTTTTCCTGATGGAAATAGAAATGCAGCAGGACCAAGATTTTTTAAATATATTTTAGATCAAAACTTAGAATATGAAGAGTTTATGCAATTTAACAAGTTATACTGTGCTGTTTCAGGTTCTCTGATTCCTCCAGATGCAAAGCCAGATGAAATTTTTCTTACTAATATAGAAAACGATGAAAAAATTTGTGGTCAATATTATAAATGTTGTTGGCCTTGCTTATGCGATGTAATGAAATATTCAGAAACAAAAAAAATCAATATTGATTTTAAAGATCAATCAAAAGAAATCTATACAATTGTTATTGATAATCCATGCAATAAAAAAGATTTTCCCGAACTTGTTAATAGAGATTATTTTTGCGAAGGTAATGAATTAAATAAAGAATATACATATTCATTAGATAATAAACTTGTTATTGGAGTATTGCATAATGCAAAAATATGTGATGCTTACGATATTGATTACATAAAAAATGACCAGATAACTGGCCCTATGTGCGAAGCTCGAAATAGTATGCCTCTTGAAGAACTTAATTTTGGAATGGGCGACATTTTTATTAGATTGGCAAATTGAAAATACTTGAAATGAGTAAGTTAATTTTTATTTTTATCTTATTAATGTCTAGTATGGCTAAAGCAGAATTCTTTTCTAATATTTCAAATATGATTGAAAATAATAATGATAGATTAAGTTATGGGATTTCAGTAACTGATTTTGATAAAGATGGAAGTTACGAATTTATTGTTGCAGGTTTTGGTTACTCTAATCTAGCTCTTAGTTATAAAAAAGGAAAACTAATTAATACAATACAAGATCCTTTATTCATTGATGAAGATAAGAGTACTATTGGTGTATCAGCATGTGATATAGATCAAGATGGTTTTGAAGAAATTTATTTCTTAAATACTGATACGTATAGTGGAGAAAAAAAATACTCTGATAGATTGTTGGATAATAACAATAATAAAATTTTTGATTATTTTGAGTTAGAAAAAAATTTAGAAAATTTAAATTTGACTGCGGGTAGATCAGTTGTTTGTGTAGACAGAAATGGATCAGGGAAATACGGTATATATGTTGCTAATTATGGCGGGCCTACTAGATTTTATGAAATTGAAGAAAATGAAGTTGAAGACTTGGCACCAAATCTTGGAATTGATCAAATAACTGGAGGAAGAGCTGTAATTTCAGGACATATAGTTTCTGATAACATGGACATATTCGCAGCCAATGAGAGAGGTCCAAATTTTTTATATAAAAATAGTAATGGTAATTTTAATGATGTTGCTATTGAAAAAAATGTTCAAGATACTTTTCAAAATGGTCGTGGAACTGCTTTAACAGATTTTTTGTATAGAGGCGAACTTGATATTATAACAAGTAATTGGGAAGGTTATCACCGTATTTTTGTAAAACAAAAAGAATCTTTTCTTGATATGTCTTCATTAGATTTTCGATCACCAAGTAGAATACGAACAGTTATATCGGCTGATTTTGATAATGATGGTTATGATGAAATTTTTTTAAATAATATAGGTCAACCAAATAAACTCTTTCGCATTATTGATGAAGGAAACCTAGAAGAAATTAAATTAGATGCAGCACTTGAAGCACAAGGTCTCGGAACTGGTGCTGCTGTTGCTGATATTGATGGAGATGGAATTTTAGAATTACTTATTTCTCATGGTGAATCTGGTGCTCAGCCACTAAGTTTATTTAAAGCAAATGTATTAAATACCAATTATGTTAGAATCAAACCTCTCAACACCTTTGGTGCTCCAGCTAGAGGTGCAACAGTTACATTACATACAAATTTAAGAAATCATGCAAAGACTATTGATGCAGGCTCAGGATATTTATGTCAAATGGAACCAGTAGCACATTACGGTTTACGTGAAGGTGAAATCATTAAAAATATAACAATCAAATGGACGAATGGTACAATTGATAGTTATGAAATTAATGATATAAATAATACATTCGAATTTAAACAAGGAATATAATTTAATGTCTGTTGCTGAAACATTAAAAAAACCAGCTCCACGTTTTCATTGGAAATGTAAACATACATGGAGAAGAAGTGCTAAAAATACTGCTTGGTGTTTGCTAGGATGTAGTATTGGTGATTTTGGAACAATACTCTATTTTCAATTAACTGGCATTCCCTGGCCTACTCTTTATATTATGATCCTAGCAATTATTAATGGTATTATTACTAGCATCATTTTAGAGACGGTCGTTTTATCAAGACAAATGATTATCAGCAAAGCTTTTAAAACAGCTATAGGAATGAGTTTAATTTCAATGTTGTCTATGGAAATAGCCATGAATGCAGTTGACTGGATCATTATGGGTGGCGCTAAACTTGTATGGTGGGTAATACCTATAATGCTTCTTGCAGGCTTTCTAACGCCGTGGCCATATAATTATTATAGATTAAAAAAATATAATATTGCCTGCCATTAATTAAATTAATTCATAAACGAATATTGAAATTAGTTTAAACACACATATCTGTTTTTGATGATTAGAATATTACTTACACTATTATTTATTAGTTCCGGCGTATTTGCTGCTGCTAGTTCAGACGACAGTAGCTCAAGTATGTCTGCAGGCGAACAAGTTGTTAAGCTTTACGATAAGGCGTACGAATTAGTCTATTACAAGAAATTTGATAAATCGATCAAATTGCTTGAAAAAATGGTTAAACGTAAAGATCTTGGTGATAAAAAAGCTGATGTGTATAATTTGCTTGGATTTAGTTACAGAAAACATAGTGAACCAAATTTAGACAAAGCCTTCGATGCATATCAAATTGCATTAGAAGCAAACCCTGAACATTTAGGAGCACACGAATATCTAGGTGAGCTTTACATAACACTTGGAAAGATGAATAAAGCAAATGAAATGTTGTTAAAATTAGAAACTTTAGCTGGAACTAATTCTATGGAATACAGAAAATTAAAATCAGCAATTGATAATTCATAACTATTATAATTGCTCTTTATGAAGAGCAATTTAACTTATGATAATTTATACTCTTAATTTTTTATTATCAGTCTTAATAGGATCGATGACTTTCTTTATGGCTGTTGTCTCACCCTCAGTATTTGCCACTTTAAGTTCTAATGCCAGCAGTAAGTTGTTAAGAACAATTTTTCCTCGAATGTTTTTATTTGGATTTATAATAACCATTTTATCTTTAGTCCTTTGTTATATTTCAAGTAATATTTTAAATTCTATTTTATTAATAATAGTGGCTATGAGTTTTATTATTAATAGAAATTATATAACACCTAAAATTAATGAATTTAGAGATAAAGAATTAGAAGGTGATAAAAAAGCATCTTCAAGTTTTAAATATATGCATTTGCTTTCAGTTTTATTATTTGTATTGAATTTTATTATTTTAATTGGGATCATAATTAATAACTACTTTAATTATAATTTATAAACTTTATCCTGTCCCACAGGATAAATATTCAAATTTTTCTTACCCAAAACATCGCTTATTTCCTTAGAATTAATATCCAACCCACCTGTTAAAATTCCAAAACTTGGTAAAATGAATATTTTTTCATTATGCACGAAAGATGTTTTAAAAATAGTTTTCCCTCTGTGTACAATTTTTACTTTTGGATGATAGTGACCACAAATTTGAAATAAAGATGTTTCAATAGGTATGTGTGTAAATAAAAATTTTTCAATTTTGTAATTTGTAAAATTTTTAAAACCTTCAATTTGTATATTTTTATCATGATTACCCTTGATCCATATGAAATCAGTATTTTTCATATATTGACTAAGATTTTTATAATCTTGATCTTTTATACTCAAGGTTGAAAAAACATCGTGTAATAAATCACCAACTATAATTAAATTACTTGGTTTAATCTTATCTAAACTAACAAAAATTTTGTTTAAAATTTCTTTTGTGTCATACGGAGGTAAGAATTGCTTATTCTTTGCATAACTAATAGATTTTCCTATATGTAAATCTGATACGATCAGAGTATTTAGTCTTTTCCAATAAAGAGATTTATTTGGGTAAGCATGAAACTCTTCATTACCAAAATTAATTAATTGATAGTACATTAGCCTCTTTTAATATTTCATTTTCTAAATCCTCTAAAATATATTCATCAGTTTCTTTTTTTGATAAATTTTCTCTATTTATTTCAAGAATAATTGGAACAGCCAATGGTGAGATACTTGTGAGTTTTTTTAATATGATTTTTTTATCAATTTTTTTTAAGATCTCTCTAAGTCTATCATAATCAATCATATTCTTTTTTGCGTCTTCATATGATGATTTTAAAAGAATGTGATCTGGTTCATTTTTTTTGAGAACTGTATAAATTAGATCAGAACTAAATAAAACTTGCTTTCCAGTTTTTTCCATTCCTGGCAACCTTCTTTCTATTAAACAAGATATAATTGCATTATCTCTAAACAATCTTTTGACTATTGAAGTTTCTTCAAGATAATTATCTAAATGTTTATCTAATAATCCTAAATTTAGAATTATTTTAATTTCTTTAACTTCTTTTAAAGACCATAAAACAATAGCATAATCATTTGCAACAAAACCTAGAGGTTTATAGTTAAATTCCTTAAAGCCTCTAAGCAATAAAAATCCTAGTGTTTGATTGGCATGCCATCCTGCAAAAGTATAGATAACAGTATAAAAATTTTTTTTTCGAGGGAATTGTTCTACTAGATATTCATCTTTTTTAGGAATTTTAGATATATTTTTTTGTCTTTTTAACCATTCAGTAATTTGCTCTGGATATGAATCCCACATATTACTTTTTGCCAATAAAGCCCTAACTGAGTTAGCCAAATTTGTTGATAATGGCATTCTGCCTCCAGAGTATGATGGAATTTTTGAAATTAAAGATTTACTTCTTTTAACTTGTACTAAATTATTTTTCATTGATTGAAATTCTAGTACTTGACCGGCAAATATAAATGAATCACCTTGAGAAAGATTTTGAATAAAAACTTCTTCTATATTCCCTAACGTTTTTGTTCCAAGTTTTATTTTTAACATCGGATTTTCAATTATTGTTCCAACATTCATGCGGTATTTTCGTGTTTCTCTTCTATTTACTAGCTTATAAATATTTTTATTTTCTCTCAATTGGAAGATTCTCTTAAATTGATTATAATTTTTTAAAATATATCCGCCATCTTGTATGAGATTAATCAATTGTTTAAAATCATTAAGTTTTAATTTTTTGTATGGATATGCTTTGATAATTTCTTTGTAGAGATCAT
>CACNCW010000043.1 GCA_902619055.1 uncultured Alphaproteobacteria bacterium | reverse complement strand
GTCAGTGCACCTGTTATCAATAATCGAAAAAAAATTATTGGATCTATTACAGTTGATGATGTTGTTGAGGTTATAGAGGAAGAAAGAGAGGAAGACATTTTAAAGCTTGGAGGTGTTGATCATACAGATTTATATGAGTCAGTTATTTCTACAACAAAATCAAGAATTTCGTGGTTAATTGTAAATCTAATGACAGCGGTGGTAGCTTCAATAGTTATTGGTTTTTTTGAAGCTGCTATAGAAAAAGTAGTAGCTCTAGCAATTTTAATGCCAATAGTATCCTCTATGGGCGCTAATGCTGGCACTCAAACTTTAACAGTTGCAGTAAGAGCCATTGCTGTGAAAGAATTAACAACTAGTAATGCGATAAAAATAATAATCAAAGAAACTCTCATTGGCGGTATAAATGGTATCATATTCGCTGTTATAATATCTTTAATTTCTATTTATTGGTTCGATAATTTGCTGTTGGGTTTAATAATAGGTCTTGCTATGATATTAAACTTACTAATTGCTGGTTTTTCAGGTATTGTAATACCACTAGTTTTAGATAAACTTAAAATTGATCCTGCTTTAGCATCTGCAGTAATTTTGACTACAATAACAGATGTATTTGGTTTTCTTTCTTTTCTTGGATTAGCAACTTTATTTTTAATTTGATCTGAGCTATTTAAGTTAAATCAATGCTTAAAAAAAATGATCTGATAGATTACTTTTATAAAGGAATCAAAAATAAGAATGATTTACGAATAGGAGTAGAACACGAGAAATTTGTTCTAAAAAAAGACAGTTTACATCAATTGTCTTATGAAGAGCCCAATGGAATAAAAGATATTCTTTTAAAATTTGTAAATAAGGGATGGAAACCAAAGTATGATGATAAAGATACTACAATAATTGCGCTAGAAAGATTTGGTGAAAGTATAACTTTAGAACCAGGTGGTCAGATCGAATTATCTGGAGCACAATTAAAAAATATCCATCAAACCTGTACTGAAACTAATAGACATTTAAAAGAATTAAAAGATATTGGTGAAGAATTTGACTTTATATTATTAGGATTAGGCGTTGAGCCAAGTTTATCTCTTGATGAATTTCCTTGGATGCCAAAACAAAGATATTCAATAATGAAAAAATATATGCCCAAAGTTGGTACTCTGGGACATCACATGATGAAACGCACATGTACAAACCAAGTAAATTTGGATTATCATTCCGAAGAAGATATGATTGCTAAGTATCGATTAATGTTAAATCTTGAAGGTATAGCAACTGCAATATTTGCTAACTCGCCTTTTGATCAAAAACAAGTTTCTAAATATAAGAGTTTAAGATCTCATTTTTGGCATCACACAGACAAAGATAGAACAGGTTTATTGCCATTTGTTTTTGATAAAGATTTTAATTTTGAAAAATATGTAGAGTATGCTCTAGATGTACCAATGTATTTTGTAATTAAAAATCATAAATATATAAATATGACTAATTATACTTTTAGAGATTTTATGAAAAATAATATTTCTAAAGATTTAAACATTGAACCTACTGTAGAAGATTGGGTAAACCATTTATCAACTCTGTTTCCTCAGGTTAGATTAAAGCAATTCCTAGAAATTCGTTCTATGGACGCATGTTCATGGGATTTAATATGTTCTCAACCTGCTTTTTGGATTGGTATTTTATACAATGATGAAGCTATTGATAAAACAAATGAAATTGTCGAAGGTTGGACTCAAAATGATAGAAATTTAATAAATAATTTAGCCCCACTAGAAGGTTTACAAACAAAATTCAAAAATAGTGATCTTTTAGATATTGCTCAAAAATTGTTTGAAATTTCAAAATCAGGTTTAGATAAAAGAAATATTCTAGTAAAAAATGAAAAATATAACGAAACATTTTATCTAAAAGAATTAGAACAAAATCTATCAAATGGTCAATCACCAGCTGATTTATTAATCAATAAATATAATGTTAAATGGAAAAAAAATATTAAAAAAATATATGAGGAAGAAATTTTCTAATGAAAAAAAGTATAGCAATCCAAATGGATAATATTGAAACGATTGATTATGAATTCGATACATCTTTTTTAATAGGTTATGAGGCACAAGAAAGAGGTTATGATATTTTTTATTACAATCCAAAAGATTTATTTATAAAAGAAAATACTATTCAAGCATCTGGATATTATTTAGAGCTACAGCTAGACGAAAAAAATTATTTTAATTTTATCTCTAATAAAATAATTGCCAAATTAGAGAATTTTCAATTTGTCTTTTTAAGACAGGACCCTCCTTTTGATATGAATTATATTACATCAACTTATATTTTGGACTTACTTCCATCTTCAACAATTGTTGTAAATGATCCAACAGCAGTTAGAAATTCTACTGAAAAATTATTTACATTTAATTTTAAAGAATTTATGCCACCCACTTTGGTAACAAAAGATTTAAAAATTATTGAAGAATTTTTAGATAAAGAAGAAGATATTATAACCAAACCACTTTATGGTAATGGAGGAGAGGGTATACATAGATTTGATAAAACTAATTTCAATTCTAAAATATTAGAGGAATATTTACACCTGCCTATAATGGTACAAAAATTTATCAATGAGATAGTGCATGGTGACAGGAGAATTATTTTTTTCGATGGTGAATATTTTGGTTCAGTTGCCAGAATACCACAAGAAGGTAATTTAAAGGCAAATTTTCATGCTGGCGGTAAGGCAAGTAAAACTGACCTAGTTTATAGGGACCAAGAAATTGTCAAAAATTTGGGACCAAAACTAAAAGAATATAATCTCTTTTTTGTGGGAATTGATATAATTGGAAATTATCTAACAGAAATAAACGTAACTTCACCTACAGGATTGAAGCAAATTAATGCATTAAACAATGTAAAATTAGAGAAAGATTTTTGGGATAAGCTTGAAGCAAAATATAAATTAGTTTAATTATAATTTTTAAAGGAAAACATATGCACGAAAATAGAATTTTAATACACAAACTAAAAAATTTTGAAAATATAAATTCAAATTTTCTTATAATAACATTCATGTTATTTGGTTCAATTTTATTAGCGATTTCCGCTAAAGTTCAAGTACCATTTTGGCCAGTACCAATGACAATGCAGACGTTTGTCATATTCTTAATAGGAATGACATATAGTGTAAGATTATCTTTTGCTACAGTTGCTTTTTACCTTTTTCAAGGAGCTATAGGACTTCCTGTTTTTGCAGCCGGTGGCGGAGTTGCTTATTTAGTTGGACCAACAGCAGGATATCTTTATGGTATGTTATTTGCATCTATCGTTATCAGTTATTTAGCAAATTTAGGTTTCAGCAAAACATATTTTAAAGCTACAGTATCTCTTCTAATTGGTTCTGCTATTATATTTTCATTTGGCATTATCTATCTTGGTTATATTATTGGTTTCGAAAAAGCAGTAGCTGCTGGTCTTTTACCATTTATTCCAAGTGAATTGTTTAAAATTGCTTTGGCAGTTGCTTTGATCCCAACTTTACACAAAATTATTTCAAAATAATAATTAATGAAAATAGGTATTGATGTAGGCGGTACCAAAACTGAGGGTATTCTATTAGATCCAAATGGAACTGAAATAGATAGAAAAAGAATTAATACTGAAAAAAATTATGATGGAACAATTAATGGAATAGTTTCCATTGTAAATCATTTTGAAGATAAGCATGGCAGAGCAGAATCTGTTGGTATGGGAATGCCAGGGGCCATATCAAATGATACAGCTTTAATTAAAAATGCTAATTCTATATGGTTAAATGGCAAACCATTTAAGCAAGATTTGGATAAAATTCTTAATAGAAATATTAATATAGAAAATGATGCTAATTGTTTCACACTGTCTGAAGCAGTAGATGGAGCAGGTAAAGGTTATCAAGTTGTTTTTGGAGTAATTATCGGAACAGGTGTTGGTGGTGGTATTAGCATTGATCAAAAAGTTATAAGAGGGCGAAATAGTATAAGCGGGGAATGGGGCCATATAGTACTGCCAGGTAGAACTGAAGAAGAAAAAAAATATATAAAAAAATGTTATTGTGGGAAAAATGGTTGTTTAGAAACTTACATATCTGGCCCAGGATTTTCATCGGCTTATAACTTGCGTTTCAATAAAAATTATAATTCACATCAGATATTAGAGGGTTTTATTAATAATGAAGAAAATAGTATTTTTGCACTAAATCAATACATTGATCACTTAGCTAGAGGTTTATCTGTTGTATGTAATATCCTTGATCCAGATGTAATAGTTTTAGGTGGTGGTATGTCCAATATAGATTTTATTTATGAAAATATAAATGATATTTTAAAAAAATATGTTTTTACTGATACGCTAGAAACTAAAGTTGTTAAAAATGTTTATGGCGATTCAAGTGGTGTACGGGGAGCTGCTTGGCTCTCTTAAATGCCGCCCATTGAAATATATTTTATAGTTAAATAATCATCAAGGCCATATCGAGAACCTTCTCTTCCCATTCCTGATTCTTTTACACCCCCAAAAGGAACTTCTGCAATTGTTGGTAGTCCATTATTAATAGATACAATGCCATATTCAAGTGCTTCGGCAACTCTCCAAATTCTTCCTATGTCTCTTGAATAGAAATATGAAGCTAATCCATAAGGGGTATCATTAGCCATTTTAATCACTTCATCATCACTGGAAAATTTATAAAGAGGAGCAACAGGTCCAAATGTTTCTTCAAAAGTTATTTTTGCTTTTGTAGATACATTAGAGAGAACAGTTGGTTGATAGAAATTCCCACCAAGCGAATGCACATCTCCACCAATTGCTATTTTAGCTCCTGTATTAACTGCGTCTTGTACATGATCAACTACTTTTTCTAAAGAGGATTGATCAATTAAAGGACCAGATGTAATTCCATCTTCAAGTCCATTGCCCACTGTTATTTTACTGACTTCATTTGTAAATTTTTCCAGGAATTCATCATAAATATTTTCATGCACAAATATTCTATTTGAACAAATACATGTTTGACCACTATTTCTAAATTTACTTTGAAGAGCTCCTGCAACAGCTTCATCCATATCTGCATCATCAAAAACAATAAATGGTGCGTGACCACCAAGTTCCATAGAAACTTTTTTTACTGTTGAGGCACTTTGCTCTAAAAGTATTTTTCCAACCTCCGTAGATCCAGTAAAAGAAATTTTTCTAACAATAGGATTGCTTGTTAGTTCTTTGCCAATTTCACTTGCCGATCCAGTTATTACATTAAATACACCATCTGGAAAACCAGCTTCCTTAGCAAGTACTGCTACAGCTAATGCTGAATAGGGTGTTTGGCTTGCTGGTTTAACAACAGTAGTACAACCAACTGCTAGAGCGGCTGCACATTTTCTTGTTATCATTGAATTTGGAAAATTCCATGGAGTTATTGCTCCAACAACACCAACAGGTTGTTTAATTATTACAATTCTTTTTCCAGGTCTTGGATCAGGAACTATATCACCATAAACTCTTTTTGCTTCTTCAGCATAGAATTCAATATATGAAGCACCCATTAATATCTCACCCTTTGCTTCAGCTAGAGGTTTACCTTGCTCAATAGTCATGATTTTAGCTAAATCATCTGCATTTTCTGTAATTAGCTCTCCCCATTTTTTAAGAATAACTGATCTTTCTTTCGCAGTAGTTTCTTTCCAAGTTT
>CACNCW010000042.1 GCA_902619055.1 uncultured Alphaproteobacteria bacterium | reverse complement strand
ATACTATTAATAACGAAAATAGCACTGCATCAGAGGATTTGACAATAGAATACAAAGGAGAGAAAATTGAGATAGGTTTTAATTCAAAATATATAATGGATATTATAAATAACTTAGATGATAATGAAATATCGATTAATCTAAAAGATAATACCTCACCAGTTATTGCACAACAAAATTCAAACACAAATCTTGTATATGTTCTGATGCCAATGAGAGTATAAAATTTGGCAAAAATAAAAAATATTGAATTTAAAAATTTTAGAAATTTTAAAAATTTTAAATCTTCTTTTGATAATAAACTTAATATTATATTTGGAAATAATGGCTCTGGAAAAACAAATATTTTAGAAGGTATCTCATTAATTGCAAAAGGCAGAGGTATAAGAAATTCTAATATCTCTAATTTAATAAAAAAAAACAAAGAAAATTTTTTAATTAAGAATAAATTAGAAATTAAAAAAAATAATCTTGATATTGAAATATATACTGAAAATAAAAGTGAAAAATTTAAGAAAATAATTAAGGTCAATGATGATTTATCAAAAGAATCTATAGACTATTTAAATCAATCTTTATCTTATTTAGTTTTTTTACCAGAAATGGAAAGGTTATTTCAAGCCTCACCCTCCTACAGAAGAAATTTTATAGATAGATTAATTTTTTCTAATAGAAATAACTATAATAATTTGATTAATAATTATAAAAAATCTTTAGTTGAAAGAATTAAAATACTTCAAGTTAATAACGCTGATTATGATTGGCTTAATCAAATTGAAAAAGAGATCTGTGAATTAGGACTAGAAATTTATAATTTAAGAAATTCTCAACTTAATTCCCTTAATAGCGAATTAAATATTTTGAAAAACGAACATAAATTTCAATTTGATGTTAAACTTAACATCAAAGATAGTTTTTGGAATAATAGCCTTGATTTTGAAAAATACTTATCAACTTTAAAAAAATCACGTGATTTTGATAGACAATACGGAGGCACTAGAATCGGTCCGCATCGATCAGATATTATGTCAATAATTAACAACGAATTTGATGCTTCTCTTTTGTCAACTGGACAACAAAAAACAGTAGTACTTATGATTTTACTAGCTCAATGTAACACATTAGTAAATGATAAAAATATTAACCCTATCTTTCTTTTTGATGAAATCGGCTCACATCTTGATTTGCATAATCGTCAAATTTTATTAGATATGATTAATAGATTTGAAGTTCAATTTTTTTTAACTGGTACTGATAAAAATTTATTTTCTTTTGTATCAACAAATGCAGAATTTTATAATATAACTGATGTATGAATTCTGAATATTCTTCTGATTCTATTAAAGTTTTAAAAGGTCTTGAGGCAGTTCGAAAAAGACCAGGTATGTATATTGGTGATACTGATGATGGATCTGGTCTACATCAAATGATCTACGAGGTTCTTGATAACTCTATAGATGAAGCACTAGCAGGTTTTTGCAATAAAATTGAGGTAATATTAAATATTGACGGTACAGTCACCGTTACTGACAATGGAAGAGGAATACCTGTTGATCTTCACAAAACAGAAAAAATTCCTGCTGCGCAGTTAATAATGACTGAATTACACGCAGGAGGTAAATTTGACCAAAATAGTTATAAGGTATCCGGAGGATTGCACGGTGTAGGCGTTTCAGTTGTTAATGCTTTATCAGAAAATTTAATTTTAGAAATTAATAGAGATGGAAAAATATATAATATTGAATTTGAAAATGGAATAGTAAGTAAAGAACTCAATATTATTGGAGATTCAATTAAAATTAATAACAATTTTTTTACAGGAACAAAAATTACTTTTCTTCCAACAATAAATATATTTAAAGATATTAATTTTAATTTTAAAATAATTGAAAAAAGACTAAGAGAATTAGCATTTCTAAATACTGGAATAAGCATTTATTTAACAGACAAGAGGCAATCTCAAGATAAAAATGCACATTTTAAATATGACGGAGGCATCAAAGAATATGTTAAGTATTTAAATGAAGGAAAAAACCTTATTAACTCAAATCCTTTATTTTTTAGAGGTGAAAAAGATAATATTTCCATAGAATGTTCTTTACAATGGACTGACAGTTATCATGAAAACACAATTTGCTTCACTAATAATATAATTCAAAGAGATGGAGGAACACATCTTGCTGGATTTAGGGGGGCGCTTACAAGATCAATTGTAAATTATGTAAATAAAAATACAAAGAGTTCTAATAATATCACTGGTGAAGATGCAAGAGAGGGATTAACTTGTGTAATATCAGTAAAGTTGCCAGATCCTAAGTTTTCTAGTCAAACTAAAGATAAACTTGTATCTTCTGAAGTAAGGCCAGTAATAGAGTCAACAAGTTTGAACAAACTAGAACAATGGATTGAAGAGAATCCATCTGAAATTAAAAAAGTAATTGATAAAATCATTGAAGCTTCAAATGCAAGAGAGGCAGCAAGAAAAGCTAGAGAATTAACTAGAAGAAAAACAGGATTAGAAAATACATCACTTCCAGGAAAACTTGCTGATTGCCAGGAAAAAAATCCTGAATTATCAGAATTATTTATAGTAGAGGGAGACTCCGCAGGAGGTTCAGCGAAACAAGGTAGAGACAGAAAAAATCAAGCTATTCTTCCACTAAGAGGGAAGATATTAAATGTTGAAAGAGCTAACGATAAGCAAGTTTTGACAAGTAATGAAATAGGAGCTCTAATAACAGCAATAGGTGCAGGTGTTGGAAACCCAACCGAAGATCATGATCAGAATAAAGCAGAAGGAAAATTTGATATTTCTAAAATGAGATATCATAAAATTATAATTATGACTGATGCAGACGTCGACGGAAGCCACATTAGAACATTATTATTAACTTTCTTTTATAGACATATGAAACCAATTATTGACACAGGAAGGCTATATATAGCTCAACCTCCATTATATAGACTAAAAAAAGGTAACTCTACAGTTTATAAGAAAGATGATAATGATCTAGAGGAGTATTTAATTGAAGAGGGATTAAAAAATACAACTTTTGAAAATGCATTAGATGCTCAAGTTGCTGGAGAAGAATTAAAAAGAATTATATATCTTTCAAAAAAAACAAAAAATTTAGTATTACCATTACTGAGAAGAGTAGATAATGCTGACATCATCGAACATACTGCAATTGTAAGAGGTTTGGATTTAAGAAATCTTAGAGATAAAAATATTGGAAAAGAAATAGCAAAATATCTTCAACAAAGATTAAATTTAATTTCAAGTATTTCACAAAAAAATTGGGTAGTACTTCATAGAGATAACGCTATTTTGTTTGAAAGGACAATCAGGGGTTTTACAGAAAAATATATTATTGATGAGAATTTTGTTATTACTCCTGAAGCTAAAGCATTAAATGATCTTAAGAATGATTTAATGGAAAATTTTTATCGTCTAAAAGAAACAGGCTGTGGTGTTTTATATAATAAAAGTGAAAAAAATAATATTTTTGGCCCCTTAGGTTTAATTGATAAAATACTAGATATTGGAAAATCAGGGTTACAAATAAATAGATATAAAGGTCTTGGTGAAATGAATCCTGACCAATTGTGGGAAACAACCCTAGATCAAAATGAAAGAGTTTTATTAGCTGTCAAAATTAATGAAGTTAATGAAGCAAATAAAGCATTTGAAGATCTTATGGGTGGAGAGACAGATGCTAGAAAGAGATTTATTGCTGAAAATTCATTAAAAGTAGCAAATCTTGATATCTAAAACTTAATGAACAATATACTTCTTGGAAACCTAATTAAAATAAGGTGGATTGCAATTTTCGGTCAATTTATAGCTGTTTTTTTCGTTTACTATATTATTAAAATTCAAATCCCATTACTAGCAACACTCATAATAATTTTACTTTCAGTAGCTGTAAATTTTTATTCATATTTTGATGAAAGAAAAAATAAATCCATAAGTAATATTAAAGCATTTTCTTTTTTGCTCTTTGATACTTTACAGCTAGGATTTTTACTTTATTTAACAGGCGGTATACTTAATCCCTTCTCTATTTTAATTCTAGCTCCTGTAATCACTTCTGCTTCTTATTTACCTGCTTTAATGACAGTGATATTATCTACAATATCTATTATTATTATAATATGTCTTAATTTTTACTTTATACCGCTTGATTTAGGTCCAGAATTTTATTTGCCTCAAATTTATAGTTTTGGCTTGGTGGCCTCATTAATAATAACTGTAATATTTATAGCAATTTATGCTTATCTTTTTGCAAGCTCATCTAGAAAAATATCAAATGCTTTATCTATCTCTAAACTCCAAATTCTTAACCAAAAAAAAATTACTGAGGTAGGTTCTCTAAGTGCTGCAGCAGCACATGAATTAGGCACTCCTTTAAACACAATTTTTTTAATAATAAATGATTTATTAAAGGAAAAAAAAATAACTGATGATAAAGGTATAGTAAAAGATATTCGTTTATTAAAATCTCAAGCTGAAAGGTGTAAAGAAATATTGCAAAGATTTTCTAAAAATCCTTTAAAATTAAAAGATAAATTTCTTGAAAAAGTTAAAATTACAGATTTAATAAAAATAAATTTTGAAAAATTTAATAAAAATAAAAAGTTAAATATAAAACTAACACCAATTAATCATGAGCCAGAAATTATCTACAAAGATGAAATTATGTATGCTTTTGGTAATATCATCCAAAACGCTATATTTTATTGTAAACAAATTGTTATAGTAAATATAAATTATAGCAAAAAAAATGTAAAAATTATCATAACAGACGATGGTCTTGGATTTGCGAAAGATATAATTGATAAGTTGGGTGAGCCTTATATTTCCAAAAATAATCAGGGAATGGGTTTGGGGATATTTATAGCAAAAAACTTAATAGAAAATATGGGAGGTAATATACATTTTTTTAATAACAAATATGATAATGCTATCGTTGAAATTACTTTTGATAACTCTATCTTAAACATATGACAATGAGACTATTGATTGTGGATGATGATTTACCTTTTAGAGAGAGACTTACAAGATCTATGGAAAAAAAAGGTTTTGAAGTTGTATCTTCTCCAGGATTTAAAGACTCATTAGAAAAAGTAGTAAAAAATAATTTTGATTTTGCAGTCGTGGATATGAGATTAGAAGATGGTTCTGGACTTGAATTGGTCAAAGAACTCCAGAAAATAAGTCCTGAAACTAAATCATTATTACTTACCGGCTATGGCAATATAGCAACTGCTGTTGCGGCTATTAAATCTGGAGCTATAGATTATTTACCAAAACCAGCAGAAATTGATCAAATATATGATGCCCTTACTAATTCTAAGGAAGTATTACCTCCTCCTCCAGAAAATCCAATGACAGCAGATAGAATTAGATGGGAACATATTCAAAGAGTGTTTATACAGTGTAATAGAAATGTATCTGAAACAGCTAGAAGATTAAGAATGCACAGACGTACATTACAAAGAATATTGAATAAACATGCCCCAAGAGAATAATAAAGTTTTATCAATAATAATACCTGTATTTAATGAAATTTCTTTTCTAGAAAAACTTTTTTATCAATTAAAGTTACATTTTAACAAAGATAACATTGAGATAATTTTTGTAGATGATGGTTCAACTGACGGATCATATAATACATTAAAAAATATAAAGCTTCAAAAAAACTATAAATTTAGTTTTAAACTTATCAAACTTGATATTAATTCGGGAAAAGGAAAAGCAATTCAAATAGGAA
>CACNCW010000041.1 GCA_902619055.1 uncultured Alphaproteobacteria bacterium | reverse complement strand
CGACGAAAATCAGTTTTAATACTAATATCATAAAGAAAAAAATTTTTTTTAACTAAATCAATAAATGGCAGAAAGTCATTTCTCTGCAAACCATCTTTATATAAATTATCTGGATGAAAATTTGACGACAGTAATACAAATATTTTATATTTAGAAAAATAATTAAATATTTTTTTTATTATTAGTGCGTCAACAATATTAAAAATATGTAATTCATCAATAAATATTATTTTGTAATCTCTACTTAGATTTTTTACATAGTTTTCGATTGCAAGTTCTTTATTTTCTGATTTTTTAACTTGTTCATGGATTTCATTCATTAAGTTATTAAAATGAATTTTTTTTCCAATCTTAGTATTTTGATAAAATAAATTTAATAAAAATGTTTTTCCTGTTCCAACTTGACCATAAAGATAAATTCCTTCGAAAATTTTATCCTTAAAAAATAACTTTGTTTTACTAAAAGATGACCATACATTATCTGCTTGTTTTAAAAATTCAATTTGATCTTTATTTTTTTTAATAAAATTATTTTCAACAAAACTATTGTATTGATCAATAACATTAAACATTATTTTTTACCTAAGTACTGTTCAAGTTGTTTTAAAGTTTCTAGTTCACCACTGCTGATGCTTCTATTTTCCTTTTTCTTTTTTAATCTTTTATATTCCTTGATTAGAAAATTAAGACTCTCCATTATTTGTTTATTCATGTTTTATAAATTATAGGTAAAATTGATGATACAACAATCATAATGGAGCTTATTAAAAATATAACTGATATTCCATAACCCCAATCAATAATATAACCAAAAACTACAGGCGATAAGGCACTCGCAAAAACCCCAACTGCGTGTAGTAAAGCTTTAGCAGTTCCAATACTTTTCACTCCATAAATTTCTGCCCAGAGTGATCCCATAAACGGTGCTGATAAACCTAAGTTAAATCCAAATAAAGACATGTAAAGCACGAATGACCAATAATTATTAAAGAAAAAAAGAATGGTGATACAGAGTAACAAAGGTAATAGCACAAAAGGTATTGCTTTCTTTGTATTTATCTTATCTATTAAGGGTCCTCCTATTAATAAACCTAAAATAGAAAATAATCCAAAATATATATAACCGTTCCCAAGCATTTCCATTGTCCACCCTTTAGCATCAAAAATATAAATCTGATGAAACATTAGCCCAGTACCAATAAATGGAAAGGCTGCAGCTAATGGAAAATAAATGAAAAAAACTCGGTCTTTTAAAATTTCTGTAATGGTCCAACTTTTATGTGTTTTCTCATTATCAATATTTTTTTGAAGAGCAGCATCCCTGCTTTTTTGATTATGAAGAATAAAGTATATTATTGGTATTAAGATCAAAAGAGTCAAAGTTGTTAAAAACCAAAGAGTTTTAAAATTAAAGTATGAGTCCAAATTAACGATAATCTTTGGTAAAAACATTATACCTAACATTCCTCCAAGTGTTGCAACAGATATTGCCTTACCTCTATCAATTAAAAAATATCTTGCCATTGAAGTTGAGCCGGCATGTGTCATAGCTCCCTGTCCAAAAAAACGTAATAAAAATAAAATAAGAAAAAGATGAAAAATATTATCGAATATAAAATAAAAACCAATGCAAGCAAAAGCTAAACCAAGAATAATGCCTATAGAGTATAATCTTAAATCAATTTTATCTATTAATTTAGCAAAGTTTATAAATAAAAATGAACTTACAAGCGTTGCTATGGCATAAACTAACCCAAACTCACCATCAGTTATTTTATATAGATTTCGAATATCATCGTTAAATAATGCAATGTAAAAAGTCTGTCCAAAACTTGCAAAGAAGACCATGACAAATCCGTATACTAAGAGATTAGGATCGTTTAAAAAAAATTTTTTCATTATAGTTTAAAGCAATTTTTTAATACTATTTAAAAGCTTTACCATTTTACTTTTATCTATTCTTCCTGTGTTAACATTTCGTGGGCTTGGATGATAACTACCAACTAAAATTTTCTTATCGGGTAAAATATTCATAGATCCGTGAGAAAAAATAAAATCTTTATTTCGTATTTCATATTGTTGCTTATAATAATTTACACAGGCGTCATGACCAATTTTACCAAGGGCAACAATGACTTTTATTTTTTTTAAGAAAGCAATTTCTTGATTAAAAAAATTAAAACATGTTTTCAATTCTTGTGAAGTAGGTTTATCTTCTGGGGGTACACATTTAAGAGCAGTAGTTAAGTACATATTTTGAAGTTCCAAACCGTCACCTCTATCTACTGAATCTGGTTGGTTTGCAAATCCAGTTTTATATAAACAGGAAAATAAAAAATCTGCAGATTTATCCCCTGTAAAAACTCGACCTGTTCTATTTCCTCCATGCGCTGCTGGCGCAAGACCTACCATTAATAATTTAGCTTTTTCATCTCCATAGCCAGTAATGGGCTTACCCCAATAACTTTGATCAATATATTGTTTTCTTTTTTCTTTAGCAATTTTTTCACGGAAGTTAACTAAGCGTTCACACTTTCTGCAATGAATAATGGATTTGTTTAAATTACTTAATGTCATTTGGAAGATATATATTTATATTACAGCTCTGTGATTAATGAAAGAGCTAAAGATATTCTAGAATTTTGTTTCATCAAAACTCCACTTGAACAGTGGTTTAAAAAAGATGATGAATTTGATAATATATTGAAAAGTAGTTTTATGGATGATTACATTAAGGCTATTAATAATGAGTATGATAATTGGAGAAATGATGCTGAAGAATGTGTAGCTTTGATTATATTACTTGATCAACTATCAAGAAATTTTTTCAGAAATAATTCAAAAGCTTATGACCATGATACTAAGTGTGTTTTAATTGTTAAAGAAGCAATAAATAAAAGATATTTAGATAGCCTAGAAATTGATAAAATACATTTTTTATTACTGCCATTAATTCATAGTGAGGACATCATGGATCATGAACTTGGTCATAAATTAGTCGATCAATATTTAAATAATCATCCAGAATATACTAATATAAAAAAAGCTTGGAATGATCATAGCGTGGCAATTAAAAAATTTGGAAGGTATCCGCATAGAAATAAAATACTAAATAGAAAATCAACAAATGAAGAAGAGGTATTTTTAACACAACCGAATAGTTCTTGGTAAATTAAGATATGCTTTTAGAAAGAAATTTTTCAGATATTTTAAAACAACTTAAGTTTAAAAAAGGGAAAATTAAAGCAATTCTTGATACAGATACCTACAATGAAATTGATGATCAATTTGCTTTAGTGCAAATGTTGTTTTCAAAAGAAAAAATTGAAGTGCAAAGTATAAATGCAGCTCCTTTTTCAATGAATAATCGTTCGGATAATCCAAAAAAGGGAATGGAGCTTAGTTATGATGAAATCTTTCGATTGTTAGAAAAAATAAATTTAAAAAAAAATAATTTTGTTTTTAAAGGCTCAACGAAATATGTAGGTTTTGAAAAAAAACCAATTAATTCGCCTGCAGCAGATAATATCATAGAAAGTGCTTTAAAATGTTCTGAAGAAGATCCTCTATACGTATTAGCTATCGGCGCAATTTCAAATGTTGCGTCTGCAATATTAAAAGAACCAGAAATTATAAAAAAACTTGTTGTAGTTTGGTTGGGAGGTAATGCGCTTTATTGGCCACAAAATTTGGAATTTAATTTGAAGCAAGATATTGGAGGTGCTCAAATTTTATTTGATAGCGGTGTTTCTCTCGTTATGGTTCCTTGTAAAGGAGTAACTTCACATCTTGTTTCAACAGTTCCAGAAATAGAAAAATACATCGAACCACATGGTGAAATCGGTAAATTTCTTGCAATGCGATTTAAAGAGTACAATAGTATCCATAAAGGTTGGTCAAAAGAAATTTGGGATATGGCAGCTGTTGGTTATGTCTTAAACGAAGACTGGGCACCAACTAACACAATTCCATCTCCAATTCTTTTAGATGATATGAAATGGGCTTCAGATAAAAATAGGCACCCAATTAAAATTGTCTATGAAGTAAAAAGAGATCCTATCCTCAAAGATTTCATTCAAAAATTAGAAAATTTCAATAATAAATAATTATAATAAATGGTCTCGTGGTGAAATGGATATCACACGTGTCTTCGGAACATGGATTTGGGGTTCGAGTCCCTACGAGACCGCCAATTAAATATTTATTTTTTCTGAATACTTTGAAATTATTAACTCAGCAATTTGAACAGCATTAAGCGCTGCTCCTTTGCGCAAATTATCCGAGACTACCCATAAATTCAAACCATTATCTATTGATTGATCATTTCTAATTCTACTAATATAAACTTTATCCTCTCCTGCAATTTCAATAGGAGTCACATAACCCTCATCTTTTCGATGATCAATTACTGAAATACCTTCAGAGTTAGATAATATTTCGTTAGCTTCTTTTTCATCTAATGGTGAGTCAAACTCTATATTTACAGCCTCTGAATGGCCAATAAATACAGCTGTTCTAACACAAGTTGCTGAAACATTAATTCCCTCGTCTAGAATTTTTTTTGTTTCATCAATCATTTTTTGCTCTTCTTCAGTATTACCATTTTCTAAAAAAGCTCCAATGTGTGGAATGGCATTAAAAGCAATTTGTTTTGTGAACTTTTCTTTTTTTAATTCTTGATTTGCATAAACATTTTGAGTCTGATTAAATAATTCATCCATACCTGTTTTACCTGCTCCAGAAACAGCTTGATATGTTGATACAACAACTCTGTTTATAATTGCTTTTTCATGAAGTGGTTTTAATGCAACAACCATTTGTATAGTTGAACAGTTAGGATTTGAAATAATATTGGTTCTGTTTTCATCATCAAAAAATTCATTAAGTGCATTAGCGTTTACTTCAGGAACGATTAAAGGAATATTTTGTTGCATTCGAAAATGAGAGGTATTGTCTATAACAATACATCCTTTTTTAGCTGCTTTTGGTGCATATTCTGCAGAAATTTTACCACCAGGTGAAAATAAACCAATGTGAGCTTTTGAAAAATCAAATTCTGATAAGTCTTCTACAACAATATCTCTATCTTTAAACTCTACTTTTTTGCCTTTTGATTTTGATGATGCAAGTAAATATAAATTATCTATTGGAAAATCTCTTTGCTCTAATATTTGAACTATTTCTGTTCCTACCGCACCTGTTGCTCCTGCTACTGCTATATTGTATTTTTGAGTCATTTAATTTCCAGATAGAATTTTTAATTCTTCAATAACAGCATTGCCCATATCTTGAGTTGAGATAATTTTTTCTGCTCCATCTTTTATATCAGCTGTTCTTAAGCCTTTTAGTAATACATTCTGTACAGCTTTCTCAATCATTTGACTATCTTCTTGCATATCAAAACTATATTTCAACATCATAGCAAAGCTCATGATCATTGCTAAAGGGTTTGCTTTAGACTGACCAGCTATATCTGGTGCGCTACCATGAACGGGCTCATACATTGCTGCTCTAGTTCCATTTTCTTTAACTGGTCCAAGAGCTGCTGAAGGAAGCATTCCTAAAGATCCAGTTAGCATAGCTGCAGTATCACTTAAAAGATCGCCAAATAAATTATCTGTGAGTATAACATCAAATTGTTTTGGATAACGAACTAACTGCATTGCACAATTATCTGCAAGCATATGTTCCAGATTAACATCAGAATATTCCTTTTTATGTAAATCTGTTACAGTTTGTTTCCAAAATAAACCTGTTTCCATTACATTTGATTTTTCTACTGATGTAACTTTATTATTACGCAACTTTGCTAAATCAAATGCCACTCGTGAAACTCTATTAACTTCTGATGTGGTATACAGTTGAGTATCAACTGCCTTACTTTCAGTCTCACTAATTTTTGATATACCTCTTGGTTGTCCAAAATATACACCACTTGTTAATTCTCTTATTATTAAAATATCTAATCCTTTAACAAGATCAGATTTTAAAGATGATGAATCTGAAAGAGCATCTAAAACAACCGCTGGTCTTAGATTAGCAAAGAGATCAAGGTCTTTTCTTAATCTTAATAAAGCTGCTTCAGGTCTTTTATCTCTTTCTACGTTATCCCATTTAGCGCCTCCTACCGCACCAAATAATACTGCATCACAATCCATAGCTACTTGCATTGTTTCATCACTTATAGAATTACCTTCTTTATCGTATGCCATACCACCAACTAATCTTTCATAAATATCAAAAGATAAAGATTTAGTTTTTTCCATCCAATCAATGATTTTTAATACCTCAGCCATAACTTCATTGCCAATTCCATCACCAGGTAAAATTAAAATTTTTTTATTACTCATTTTTGACTAGACTATCCAAGGTTGGATACTGTGTATTTTTTCTTCGTGAACATCAATTTTTTTATTTTTTTGGAGCGTCAAACCAATATCATCCAAACCCTCTAGCAAACATTTTTTTCTAAATGCATCAATTTCAAATTCTATTGTTTTATCATTTTGATAAGTGATTTTTTGATTTTCTAAATCAACTGAAACA
>CACNCW010000040.1 GCA_902619055.1 uncultured Alphaproteobacteria bacterium | reverse complement strand
TCTTTCGCAAGAATAAATATTCTGCCCATTGATCATCAGAGAGTTCAGGAGGATTTTTTGGTCTTGCAATATGCGCTTCACCTCCACAAGAAAACTCAGCTTGATCTCTTTCTCCACAGTATGGGCAATTTATTAAAAACATGATTTAATGTGCTACGGCAGCTGCACCATGTTCATCAACTAATTCACCACTAGAAAATCTATTTAGTGTAAAAGGAGCATTTAATTCATGGGCTTGATCATTAGCTATAGTGTGAGCAAATACCCAACCTGAACCTGGTGTTGCTTTAAAACCACCTGTTCCCCAACCACAATTAAAGTATAATCCGTTTATGTGAGTTTTACTGATAATGGGGCTTGCATCAGGACAAATATCTACAATTCCTCCCCAATGACGAAGCATTTTCATTCTAGAAAATATTGGAAACAATTCAACGATCGCCATTAATGTATCTTCAACAATGTTAAAGCCACCTCTTTGAGTATACGATGTATATCCATCTGTTCCAGCACCAATAACTAATTCTCCTTTATCTGACTGAGATACATACGCATGAATTGTATTGGACATTACTACAGTATCAATAACTGGTTTTACTGGTTCTGAAACTAGAGCTTGCAATGGCTTACTCTCTAAAGGTAATTTAATTCCAGCCATATTGGCAATAACACTGGTATGCCCAGCAGCAGCTATTCCAATTTTATTTGAATTAATAGTTCCTTTTGTTGTCTCAATACCAGTTACATTTCCATTTTTTACATTAATACCAGTTACTTCACAATTTTGAATTATATCAACCCCCATCTCATCAGCTCCTCTTGCATAACCCCATGCAACAGCATCATGTCTTGCAGTTCCTGCTCTTCTTTGCAGCGTTGCTCCTAAAACAGGATATCTAATGTTTGGTGAAGTATTTATTATTGGACAAAATTCTTTAACTTTCTTTGTATCAAGCCATTCACAATCGATATCATTTAGTCTGTTTGCATGCCACCGTCTTTTTAATTCTCTTACATCATGAAGATTATGAGCAACATTCAAAACCCCTCTTTGAGAAAACATTACGTTGTAATTTAATTCTTGAGACATACCTTCCCAAAGTTTTAATGCATGCTCGTATAAAGCTGCACTTTGATCCCATAAATAGTTTGATCTAATTATAGTGGTATTTCGCCCTGTATTCCCACCGCCTATCCAACCTTTTTCAATTACTGCAATATTATTAATTCCATGGTTTTTTGCTAAATAGTAAGCAGAAGTTAAACCGTGTCCACCACCACCTACAATTATTGCATCATAATTTTTTTTTGGCTCAGGACTATTCCACGTCTTTTGCCAATTCTCATGATGATTTAAAGCATTTCTAGCAATAGATAGAAATGAGTATTTATTTTTATTAAACATTATAACTCTTTATAGCAGTTTTAAAAAAGACCTTCAATTTCTCCATGATCATTTAGCTTTATCGAATTTGCCGCAGGAACACTTGGTAGACCCGGCATGGTCATAATATCACCGCAAACAACTACTATAAATTCTGCTCCTGATGACAATCTTACCTCTCTAATAGGTAAAACGTGGCCAGTAGGGGCACCTTTTAAATTAGGGTCAGTTGAAAAACTATATTGAGTCTTTGCAATGCAAACAGGTAATTTGCCAAATCCTTTAGTTTCAAAATCCTTCAATTGTTGACGTACTTTCGTGTCTGCCACAACTTCACTTGCGTGATAAATCTCTTGTGCAATTTTTTCTATTTTTTTGAATAGAGTTAAATCATCTTCATATAAAAATTTAAATGTATTTTTATTATCTTCACAAATATCTATTACATTTTGAGCTAATTCAGTTGCACCATCACCACCATCGGACCAGTGAGTACACATAGAAGCCTTGACTCCTTGAGTTTTACAAAAATTTAGAACGGCATCAACTTCAGCTTTAGAATCAGTGACAAAATGATTAATAGCAACAGTTACTGGTAATCCAAATTTTCTAATATTATTGATATGTCTTTCTAGATTTACTAAACCTTTTTTAAGAGCATTTACATTTTCATTTTTTAAATCTTCTTTTGAAACATCGCCATGCATTTTTAGTGCTCTAATTGTAGCTACCAAAACCACACAATCAGGTTTTAAATTTGATTTTCTACATTTTATATCAAGGAATTTTTCTGCTCCTAGATCAGCTCCAAAGCCTGCTTCAGTTACAACGTAATCACTTAATTTTAAACTAGCTTTAGTTGCAATTACAGAATTGCAACCATGAGCAATATTTGCAAATGGCCCACCATGAATTATAGCAGGATTATTTTCTAACGTTTGTGTTATGTTGGGCCTAATGGCATCTTTTAATAATACTGTCATTGGACCTTCTGCCTTTAAATCTTTTGCATAAATAGCTTTTTTGTCTCGTGTATAAGCAATAGTTATATTTCCAATTCTCCCTTCAAGATCTTTTAAATCTTTTGCTAAGCAGAAAATTGCCATTATCTCCGATGCAACAGTAATATCAAAACCATCTTGTCTAGGATATCCATTTGCAACTCCTCCTAAATCAACAACAATAGATCTAAGTGATCTATCATTCATATCCATTACTCTCTTCCAAACAACCCTTCTAACATCAATATTTAATTTATTTCCCCAGTAGATATGATTATCAATCAGTGCAGAAAGTAAATTATGAGCGGATGTAATTGCATGAAAATCTCCAGTAAAATGTAAATTAATTTGTTCCATTGGAACTACTTGAGCATAGCCTCCACCAGCTGCACCACCTTTCATACCGAATGATGGACCAAGACTCGGCTCTCGTAAACAAACTATTGATTTCTTTCCTAGTTTATTAAGACCATCACTTAATCCAACAGAAGTTGTTGTTTTACCTTCTCCTGCTGGTGTTGGAGTTATTGCTGAGACTAGAACAAGTTTACCATCTTTATTTTTATTAAGTGACTCTATGTACTCCAAGTTTATTTTTGCTATATGACGACCCATAGGACTGAAGGCTTCAGGTGTGTCTGGTACATCAAGCCCTTTTAGAATTTCACTAATAGGCTTCATTTTAGCTTTTCTTGCTATTTCAATATCTGACATGAGACTCCTTAATTATTAGACTCTTAATCTATAAATTAACTTAAATATCAAACAACTTTTGTTTCATTAAAAGATAAAAAAATTGTGAAGAAGCTAATTTAATTCGAATTTCTGTTTATTATTATAAGAAAAATCTGAGTTATTAAATTGATTTAACCACTCTGATGTTTTTTTCATACCACCAAACGCATAGAAGTGTATTTTTTCAAGTTTAGAGTCTTTGTTTATTTCGCTATGTTCAGCAAGATCATAAATTAATTTATCAGGAGTGCTCAATGTTGCAAGTTTAGTTAAGTTAAAAGCCTGTTTTGTAATAAATCTTAAAGAGTTTCCAATACCGCAAGACCTTGCATAATTTACTAATGTTTTAATAGAGGCAGGACCTGGTATCCCAGCGTGGATTGGTAATTTATTTCCAATTTTTACTAAGTGTTTTTCCCAGTCGATTAAAGATTTAGCTTCAAAAAAAAATTGTGTTGCTAAATACATTTTAAAATCAACATTTTTTGCAAAATCATTCTTTTGTTTAATTGCTAAATCCAAATTTTCATTTGAAATATCTGGGCTTCCTTCGGGATGTCCAGCCACACCTACAAATTGATAATTATATTTTGAAAGAAAATCTGTTTTTAAAACATCAATTGAGGAAGAGATTTCGCCAGCTTGATTTCCACCACCGCCAATAATTAAAATTTTTGAACACCCAGATTCATCTGCAAGTTCACCAATATATTTTTCTAAGTCATTTTTATTTACAATAGTTCTCGCAGGCAAATGAGGTATAACATCATAACCTTCTAATTTTAATTTTTTTGCCGTTCTAATAACATTTTTTGAATTTTCATCTGGTAAATAGGTTATATAAACGTCATGATTTTTATTAAGAAATTCAGAAAAGCCTCCATATTTTTCGTAAACATTTGGAGTTGTTTCTATAGAATAACTATTGAGAAAATTTTTAACAATATTAATGGTTTCTTTAGACATAAATTTTTAAAGTTTTTTATATTAATTAGATAAATGAACAACAAGTACTTTACTATAATTACTTTTTATCAATTCAAAATAATTAAAGATAAAAATGATATCATTACTAAACTTAAAGATTTTTGCAAATTTAATAAAATAAAAGGTACTATATTGATTGCTGATGAAGGCATTAATGGAACAATAGCTGGCTTAGAAAAAAACATAAATTCTTTCATTCTATATCTTGAAAATTTTAGTTTTGAGAAACTTAATCTTAAACGATCAAAATATAAATATATGCCTTTTCAAAAACTAAAAATTAGAAATAAAAATGAAATAGTCACACTCAGAACCAAATTTGCTGATCCTACAAAAATATCTGGAAAAAAAGTTAAATACAATGAATGGAATCAACTAATTAAAGACAAAGACACTATTGTGATTGATGTAAGAAATCAATTTGAGGTTAAAATAGGATCTTTTGAAGGGGCAATTAATCCAAAAACTAAAAGTTTCACTGACTTTAAATCTTTTGTTCAAAAAAAACTAAATAAGTCAAAAGACAAAAAAATTGCAATGTTTTGCACTGGAGGTATCAGGTGTGAAAAGGCTTCATCATATATGATGATGAAGGGTTTTAAAAATGTTGCTCAGTTAGACGGAGGTATACTAAAGTATTTAGAAAGAACTCCAAAAAAAGATTCAATGTGGAATGGTGAATGTTTCGTATTTGATGGAAGAGTATCTTTGAAAAATGAATTAAAAGATGGAACTTACAAACTTTGTCATGCTTGTCGGTTACCCATTAGTATTAAAGATACTTATAATAAATATTATAAACCAGGTGTATCTTGTCATAATTGTTTTGATAAAACATCTGAAGAAAAGAAAAAAAACTTACTTGAAAGAAATAAACAAATTAAACTTGATAAAAAAAGAGGAAATTTTAACCGTTTTATTAAGCAGTCAATTTCTGATTATGAATAAATAATACTTTATTTCATATAATTATTCTGTATAGACACCTCATGGCAAAAAAAACTTCATTCGCTCTTAAACAACTAGTTCCTGAAGAAAATCCAAAAACAGGAACTAAGTATATTGTAAGAAAACCGACAAAAGGATTGAAAGTTGCTGAAAAGCTTCGAATGAAAAAATATGATCCTGTGTTAAAAAAACACGTTTGGTTCGTAGAGAAAAAAATGCCTCCTCATAGTAAATAATAGATTTACCTCTTTAATTTATTCTAAATTAACATAATTTAAACTCATGGTTGCCACTTATGGAATTCATTGGTTTAGACAAGATTTGCGATTACAACAAAATCCATCTTTATTGTCACTTTCAAAAAAAGTTGATCAGATAATTCCAATTTATATTTTTGATTTAAATCAAAGAATTGGATCCACATCCAAATGGTGGTTAGAAAAATCCTTAATTAGTTTATATGACTCAATACAAAAACATAATGGCAAACTAAATATATTTGCTGGTGATCCAGAGAAAATTATATCTTTAATACTAAAGAATTCAAATGTTAAATATGTATCCTGGAATAGACTATATGATCCATATTCAATTAAAAGAGATACTAAAATTAAATCTATAGTTACTTCATCTAAAATAGAATGCGACTCACACAATGGATATCTTTTAAATGAACCTTGGAATATTAAAAATAAAAGTGGAACCTTTTTTAAAGTATTTACTCCTTACTGGCGACATTGTGATGAACTACTAAAACTAAAAGATATAAAATTTAAAAATACAAAAATAAGCTACGCCAATTCAAAATTTAAAAATGAAATAACTATACAAGATTTAAATCTAACCAACAAAAAAGAGCAATGGATCAAGAAAATTGAAAAATATTGGATACCTGGTGAAAGTAATGCAAAATTACAATTAAAAAAATATATTTCGCAAAAAGCAGATAACTATTCAGTTGGAAGAGATAGACCTGATAAAGATTTAACTTCAAAATTATCACCTTATCTTCATTTTGGAGAAATATCTGCTTTAGAAGTTTATGATACCGTAAATATTGAAAAAAAAATTGATCCAGAAAATAAAAAAAAATTTCTTGCTGAGCTTGGCTGGAGAGATTTTTCTTATAATCTTTTATTTCACTATCCAGATATGACTCATAAACCTATACAAAGTAAATTTAATAAATTTCCATGGATTAAAAATGCTAAAAATTTATCATTATGGCATAATGGTAAAACTGGTATTCCAATTGTTGATGCTGGAATGAGACAACTATATAAAACAGGCTGGATGCATAATAGAGTAAGAATGATTGTAGGTTCGTTTCTAACAAAAAATTTATTGTTACACTGGAAAAATGGAGAAGAGTGGTTTTTTGATACTTTAGTTGATGCTGATGTTGGGTCTAATTCTGCAGGTTGGCAATGGATCTCTGGTTGCGGTGCTGATGCAAGTCCATATTTTAGAATTTTTAATCCAATATTGCAGGGTCAAAAATTTGATC
>CACNCW010000039.1 GCA_902619055.1 uncultured Alphaproteobacteria bacterium | reverse complement strand
CTAAATCTCTAAATACACTTCCTTGTAAATCTCCTAACTTACCTGATGTAGTACCATGAGGATCAGGACCAAAATTAAGAAAATCCCTAATTGATGCAGGCAAGTTAGATGGATTAAAATCAACTTCTTTTTTTAAAATTTTTTTTCTTTCTTCTATAAAGTAGTGTTTATTATTTTTATTATCAGTCCCTCTCTCATCTATAAAATATGCAGCTAGATCAAGAAACTTTTTCTTTTTTGTAAAATTATATGCTTTTATTAGAGCTAATTCGATTTCTTGGTGTCCGGGATATCCTCTTGTTTTTCCTTTTTCTTTTCCAAAAATTGAAATTATATGATCTATATATTTTTCTATAGAATTAAAAAATCTTTTATCACCAGTAGCTTTACAATGCTCAATTGCAGACTCTAATAAATGTCCAGCACAATATAATTCGTGCCTATCTCTTAAATTAGTAAATTTATTTTTAGGCTCATGAAAAGAAAAATAAAAATTTAAGTAACCATTCTTCTCTTGATTAGAAATGATTTTATCTATTATTAAATTACAAATTTCTAATAATTTTTTATTTTTTTTTTGTTGCATTGTAAAAAATGCACCTTCCATTAATTTTGCTAAATCTGACTCCCAAAATATGTGAGGTTTTTCATTGCTATAATGTTCATTTGTTAGTGCTCGAATTCTTCCAGATTTCTTAAAAGAATTTAATACTGCATAAAATGATGAATTAATGTTTAAATCTTTACGTTTTTTCCAAAAGCCATGATTAATTCTTACTTTGTTAAGTTCCATAAATATTCTATTATTAAATACTATTCTACAGAACTTAAAATATTTTTTTTATTTTTTTCTTCTTTATTTTTTTCAAAATAAGTTATTACTAAAACAGAACTAAAAACAACTATTCCTCCTATCCAAGTCCAAAAATCTGGTATTTCATTAAAAACAAAATAACCAAATCCTGAGCCAAATATTAAACCTGTAAACCAAATTGGCTGAGTTACAGATAAGTCTGCATATTTATAAGCCAATCCAAGACATAAATGCAGTATAGTTCCCGATGCTGCAGCAATAAATACAAGTAATATAGATATTAAGGATGGCATTTGCCAAAAATAAATTGCTAAAGGAAAAGCGAAAATAGTCATTAAAGTGTATTGATAAGTTACCATTGTAATAGGAGAATCATCTTTAGATACAAATTTTGATAAAATAATTATAAATGACCAAAATGTTAATGAAACTAGAATCATTATAGTACCAATATTAAAATCAACATAACCAGGCCTCACAATAATTAACATTCCTAAGAAACCAATTATTAAAGCAAAAATTCTAAATCTATATATTTTCTCTCTAAAAATAATAAAACTCAAAAGTACAACAATTATTGGACTTAAAAAATGCATAGCTTTAAATTGTTCTAAAGGAACATAGACTAATGCACCAAAACCTAAGATCATCACAGGTATGTTAAAAGCACCTCTAATAATGTAAAACTTTAAATTTTTAGTTTTATATGTGTTGAATTTTTTGGTTACTAAATAAGGAAGAATTATTAAAAAACCAAAAAAAAATCTAAAAAAACCTATAGTATATACATTTGAATCATATTGTGCCGCTTTAATTAACGCCTCCATCAACACTGCAAAGAATGATGCTGAAATTGTTAATAGAACAGCTTTGATATTATTATTCATAAATTTTAAAGCTTAACTGGAATAGATTGCTTTGCTATATCTTTTTTTAGATAATTTTCTCTATATGTAATAATTAATATAGATGAAAAAATAATTAAGCCTCCAATAATTGTCCAAATATCAGGTATTTCATCAAAGATTAAAAAACCAAATAATGATGCTATTAATAATCTAGAAAAGTTAACTGGTTGCAAAACAGAAAGATCTGTTAATTTATAAGCCGTATTAATACAAAGGTGTACTATTGTTCCAGCTATACCAGCAAAAATTAAATAAATTAAAGTTTCTGATGAAGGTGATTGCCAAAAATATAAAGCAATTGGAAATGATAAAAATGTTACCAAAGTGTATTGGTAAGATAATATTGTGAATGCACTGTCAACTCTAGCTGCAAATTTGGTAATTATAACAACTACTGACCAAATTGAACAAGAGCATAAGACTAAATATGCTCCTACATTAATAGGAACAATACCTGGTCTTAAAATTACAAAAACTCCAATTAAACCAATTAACAACGCTCCAATACGAATTAAATAAATTTTTTCTTTTAAAAATATAACACTTAGAACAACAACAATTATAGGAGTGACAAATGAAATAGCTTTAATTTGTTCTAAAGGTATAAATTGAAGTGCAGAAAAACCTAACAACATCATAGGTATATTTAAAATACCTCTTGTAAAATGAATTTTTAAATTTGGTGTCTTAAAATTTTCAAATTTAGAATAAAAAATAAAAGGAAGAATTAAAATAAATCCAAAAAGAAATCTTAAAAATCCAGCAGTAAATACATTTATATCCTGAAGGGAAAATTTAATAAGAACGTTCATTGTTACCCCTGATACAGAAGCAACTAAAGCTAAAATAATAGCTTTTACATTATTATTCATAAGTTATACGAATGGAATATCGCAAATTTCTCCTTTGTATTTTTTATTTTCAATAATGATATCAAATTGATCTTTAGTTAAAAAGTATGGTTTATTTATCATTGCAATTCCGATCACCATGTTAAATGTAGGTGAAAAGACTGCAGATCTAATTTCGCCAATTATTTTATCACCAATTGTTAAGTGAATTGCTGATCTTAGATTAATTTTATCAATATTAATCTTTACTCCCATTAATTTTTTATTAATACCTTTTTCTCTAATTTTAATTAAATTTTCTTTTCCAAGAAATTTAATATCATTATCTAGATTAACAAATTTATCTAATCCACATTCAAATGGATTATCATTTATATCCATATCGTTACCATAAGAGAGTAATGCACCTTCAATTCTTTCAATTAAATGAGGACAACCTGGTTTAACTTTAAGCTCTTTACCTTCTTCAAATAATAAATCGTATAATTCTAAACCTGCTTTAGTATCTTCCACATAAATTTCTACTCCGCCCTGTTTTGACCAACCAGATCTAGCAATTAAATGTTTGGTATTTTTAAAATTAAAATATTTAAAATTATAAAATTTTAATTCTAAAATTTCTTTACCAAAAACTTTCTCTAACAAATCAAAAGCCTTCGGACCTTGTACAGCCATAATATTTACATCAGGTTCAGTAATAGAAACTTCAAAATTTTTCCCTATAGCAAGACCTTTAGCAAATAACATTACGTCTGAATCAGCAATTGAAATCCACCATTTTTCATTATTAAATTTAAGCACAACGGGATCATTAATCATTCCCCCATTTTCATCAATTATTGGACAATAATAACATTTACCTTTTTTAGCCTTACTTAAATCCCTACAAGTCATTAATTGAACTAATTGATAAGCGTCCTTACCTTTAATTTCTATTTGTCTTTCAGCTGCTACATCCCATATTTGAACATAATTTTTTAAATGGTTATATGTTTCTTCAAGACTTTCGTCAAAACCTGCAGGAAGTAACATATGATTGTATATTGTATAAGAAGTAACACCCTGTTTTTCAATTCTGGAAGAATAAATAGTACTTCTCAACCTTCTTGATTTAGCTACAAATTGATTGGGCATGGAAGACTCGTATAAATATTTGTATTAAATTAGTCTACATCTAAATAAATTAAATTTGATTTAATGAATCAAAGAAAATAATTGTAGGCAAAGTAAATAGATAAAACAACCAATACTATAGCTACCCAAATAGATAAATTTGTAAAAAAAGTTTTTAGATTATTATTCGAGCTTAAGAAAGACGGTAAAACCAATAAAAGCACCCCAATCATATAAATAATTGGAACAAGCTTATCCATTTATTAATATTTTTCCTTATCGATTAATTCACTCACTAGTAAATCTCCAAATCCTTTTTTTGAAGCTTGTTTGTAAAATGATTTTGCCATTTTTGAGAGTTTATTGGCATTTGGTAAATCTGAAACAAGGTCATTAATATAATTTAAATCTTTGTATGTATTATCTACAGAAAAAACATATCCTTTATAATTACCTTTTATAGCTTTATCTGCAATTCTATCCAAAGCTCCTGAATTTCCTGAACCCAATCTAGCAACATCACATAAAAGTTTAATATTAATATCTAGTTTTTTTGCAGATTTAAAAAATTCAATAACACTAGTGGTAGTCATTAGTGATAAAAAGTTAGATAATAATTTTGCAGAAGATGCTTTTGATACATCACCAAAATTAAAAACAGACTTACAAAAAGAATTAAGAAATTTTTTACATTTTAAAAAATTACTTTTTTTACCTCCATAAATTCCACCTAATATACCCTGCTCACTTTGAACTGGACCTCCCATTACTCCACAAAAATTATAATTTATTTTTTTTGATTTAAAAATTTTATCCATTTTTAAAGCACCATTTTTGTTATGCGTTGTTAAATCGATTACAAGTGTTTTACTATCAAGTTCTTTTTTAATTTTTTTTGCAACATTTAATGCTACTGGTGTATTTGTTACACATATCATTAAACAATCAAGTTTTTGTTTTTTGATTTCATTGTATGATTTTAATTCTATAGCCCCAATCTTTTTTAATTTGTTTATAGGTTTTCTATTTTTATGAGCAAAAATAAATACATTATGTTTTTTTAATAAATTTTTAGCCATTCCATAGCCCATATAGCCAACACCTATAAAACCTATATTGCTCATAATAATAACTATAGTGAAAATTTTATTATTTAAAAGTGAATTATCAAATTTAATTATTTCTTGATGAAATAAAAGAAACTACTAAAACAATAATTAGTAGAGGAACACATAAAAGATTTATAACTGTCCAATTTGAAAAATATAAAAGAAAACCAGCTGATAATGATCCTATGCCTTGAGTAGAAAAAACGATAAAATCATTTAGACCTTGTGCTGTAAATTTATCCTTTTCTTCATAAGAAACAACTAACAAACTCGAGCCTGAAACAAATAAAAAATTCCAGCCAATACCAAGTAGTATTAAACCTAACATATAAGAATAATAGAAATCAAAGAATGTATTGGTTAATATACTTAACAACAAAATAATTACTCCTGCATATATAATATTTGTATTTCCAAACCTTTTAATTAAATCTCCAGAAAATAAAGAGGGTAAAAACATACCAATGACGTGAAGTTGAATTACGATACTTGTTTCAAACAAAGTAAATTTATTAACAAGATGCATATGTAAAGGGGTAGCAGTCATGATTATAGCCATTGTAAAATAACCAAGACCAGCGCTTACGATTGATTGTATAATTTTAATATTTTTTAAAAGTTTGAAAATAGTTTCAATTTCAAATTTACTTTGATTAATAGTATTTTTTGTTTCCTCATAAAAAAGCAGAACAAAAAAAGGAATGATTGCTGTAAAAGATAAGAAAATATAACTACCAAGAAATAAATAACTTGGAAAAAAATCTTTAAAATATTCTGCAAAATTAGATGAAAGTAATGCAGAAACTATACCTAATAATAATATAATTGAGATAGATCTTGGAATAAATTCTTTTTTGACTGATTCAGACGCAGCAAATCGATACTGATGAATAAAAGCTTGTGAGCTTCCTATTAAAAAATTACCTAATGCAAAAATTAAAAAATTTTCCAAATAAATTGCAATTGAACAAATAATTAAAGCTAAACAACTTAAAAGAGATGAAAATAAAAATCCTTTCTGCCTACCCCAGATGCTCATAAACCTAGATGCAATAGGCGCACTTATTGCTATACCTATAATCATTAATGTCATTGGAACTGTTGCTAAAGAATCTTTTAACATTATTTGGGATGTAATTATTCCACCTAATAAAACTACAGCCATAGGTGGGAAAGCCGCAATTGTAGAAGAAATACAAATAATAATAAAATTTTTATTAATCATTATAAAAGATAATTTCTAATTGGTTATATTAATTTGATCACATGTCACTCTTTGATTTCCAATAAAAGTTAATAAAATTATTGAGTAGACAATATTTGCTATTAAGATAAAAATAATTATGGTTTCAAGTCATGATTTTGTAGATGATAAAAGAAATAAAAATATTAAAATTTATATCAACGGAAAATTTTATAAAAGAAAAGATGCCAAAATATCAGTCTTTGATTCATCTACAATGCTTGGAGATGGTATCTGGGATTCGTTAAGATATCATAATAATAATTTCATTTTTCTAAAAGAACATCTAGATAGGTTATATAAAGATGCAAAGCTTATCGACTTAAAAATACATTTGACCCGTAAAAAACTTTCAGAAGCACTAATAAAGACTATCAAAATAAATAAAATGAAAACAGATGTTCATTTAAGAATAATTGTTTCTAGGGGTATTAAATCAACACCCTATCAATCACCTAAAGTTACAATATCCAAACCAACCATAATCATAATACCTGAATATAAAAAACCAGATATTAAAGCTTACAAAAAAGGATTAAAATTGGTTACAGTAAAACTATTAGAGGGCCAATCAATGTTCAAAATCCACAAATAAATTCACTAAGTAAATTAAATTGTATACTAGCATGTATTGAAGCTAATAAAAAGAATGCTGATGAAGCACTTATGTTTGATATTAATGGAAATATTGCTACAAATAATAGTACGCATTTCTTCTTCGTAAAAAATAAGACAGTCTTTACCTCAACAGGAAAATATTGTGTTACAGGAATTACGAGACAGAAAATTATAGATATATGTAAAAAAAATA
>CACNCW010000038.1 GCA_902619055.1 uncultured Alphaproteobacteria bacterium | reverse complement strand
TTCAGTTTTTTAATTTATACAGGAAGCCCATAACAAAATACGGTATTGGTTATGATATTCATCAAATTGATAAAAAAACCAAAAATGGATTAAAGTTAGGGGGTATTAAAATTCCTTTCTCTAAATTAATTGGTCATTCTGATGCGGACGTTGTACTGCATGCAATTTGTGATAGTATTTTTGGAGCTCTCTCTATGAGAGACATAGGTTATCACTTTCCAAACACAGATAAAAAATGGAAAAATGTAGATTCATCTAAGTTCATTATTTATTGTAGAAATAAACTTCAAGAAAAAGGTTATTCGGTAATCAATCTAGATATAAATATAATAGCTGAAAAACCTAAAATTAATAAATATGTTTCAAAAATGATTAAAAATATTTCAACATTACTTCAAATTAAAAATAGCTCTGTTTCTATTAAAGCAACTACAAATGAAAAAATTGGTTTTATTGGAAATGGTGAAGGAATTGCAGCCGAGTCAATAGTTCAAATAACAGATGATAAAATTTGCTAATTTTTTTGTATCTTTATTTTTTGCTGGATATATTAAATTAATACCATCAGGAACCTTTGCATCTTTTTTATCAATAGTTATTTTATTTCCTATTGTTGAATATGAAATTATTTCTTTAGAAATATTTGTAGTTATTTTTTTTGTAATTTTTTTTCTATCTTTATTTTTTATTAATAAATTCTCTTCACACACCCAATCACATGACTCAAAAATAATAGTTATTGATGAATTCTTAGGAGTATACTTAATTTTAATATTTTATGATCAAATTAAAATAATAAATCCTTATGTAACAATAATATTAATTTTTATTTTATTTCGTTTTTTTGATATATTGAAAATTTTTCCAGCCAACATAGTAGACAGGAAACTTAAATCAGCTTTTGGTGTAATTCTTGATGATTTAATAGCAGGAATATATACAATAATAATTCTTTATATTATAAATGCCTATTATTAAAAAAGTCATAGATAGATTAATAAAAAAAAATATCTCAATTTCAGTTGCTGAGTCATGCACAGGTGGGCTAATAGCAAATACTATTACAAAATATAGTGGAGTTTCAAAAATTTTCTCTTACGGGATTATTAGTTATTCTAATAAAGCTAAATCTAAGTATTTATCTGTTTCAAAAAGTAATCTCTCTAAATTTGGAGCTGTAAGTAAAGAAGTGGCTGAGGATATGATAAATGGGCTGTACAAAAATGAAAAAACAAAAATCTGCATTTCTACAACTGGTATAGCAGGTCCTAATGGTGGGACTAAGTTAAAGCCAGTAGGATTAGTTTATATTGGAATTAAAGTTAATAAAAGTAATTATATTTTTAAGAAAATATACAAAGGAAAACGATTGGACATACAGAGAAAAACTAGAGATTTTATATTTAGCAAAATTAATCAATTAATCTAAAATTTCATCAGCACGAACTTTAAATGATTCAATCATTCTATTTTCAATTAAAGGAAAAAAAGCTTCAGCAATTTTTTGGTGAAAAAATCGTTTAAATTCAAATTCAACATTAAAATGAATTCTTGTTTGATTTTTTTTTAATGATTCAAAAATCCAATTAGTTTTAAGGTCTTTTAAAGGTCCTTCAATATAAGTTGTACTTATTGAAAGTTTTTTTTTATCAAAAGTGACATGAGAACCAAAAGTTTGGGGCATAAAATATTTATACCATACAACCATATCAGCATATATTTCATTTTTATTTTTTGAATGAATTCTCATTGCTGAACACCAAGGAATAAAATATGGATAACTTTCAATATCCAAAACAATATCAAAAAGTCCTTTTGCGTCGTGATCGACTATTTCCTCTCTATTTGAAGATTTCATTGTATTGAATAAAGTTTATTTTTCCTATTTTCTTGCATGATTTTAAAATCATCAGAAGCATGATAACTAGAACGAGTTAGCGGTGATGAAGCCACCATTAGAAATCCTTTTGCGTATGCCATTTTTTTATATTCATCAAATTCTTGAGGAGTAATAAATTTTTCTAGCTTAGCGTGTTTTGGTGTTGGAGGTAAGTATTGCCCTATTGTAATAAAATCAACATTAGCTGCTCTTAAATCATCCATTACCTGATATACTTCTTCTTTAGTTTCACCTAAACCAACCATTAGACCTGATTTTGTAAATATACTTGGGTTTTTTTCTTTAATTTGACTAAGTAAATTCAAACTTACAAAGTAACGTGAACCTGGACGAATTGATGGATATAATCTTGGGACTGTTTCTAAGTTATGATTGAATACGTCAGGTAAATTTTTTGATAAAATATCTATTGCTTCAGGTTTATTTTTAAAATCAGGCGTTAAAATTTCAATTGTGCAACTTGGATTTAAGGATTTAATTGAATCTATTACATTGATAAAATGTAGTGCTCCACCATCTATTAAGTCATCTCTGTCAACACTAGTTATTACAACATGTTCTAAATTCAATTGCTTAACTGACTCAGCAATTCTTATAGCTTCACCATGATCAATATAATGAGGTTTACCAGTTTTAATATTACAAAATGCGCAAGCTCTAGTACATATATCTCCGAGTATCATGAATGTTGCATGCTTTTTTTGCCAACATTCAGCAATATTTGGACATGCAGCTTCTTCGCATACAGTTACAATTTTTTTATCTTTTAGGAGTTTATTAGTTTCTTTGAAAAATTTTGAAGTTGGTGCTTTTACTCTAATCCAACTTGGTTTTTTGGGAATTGGATTTGATTTGTTTTTAACCTTTTCAGGATGACGTGGTCCGCTCATATGGTTTAAATAACTTCCATATCCAAGCTATTCAACCATATTTGAAAAGGATCCTCTAAAATATCGCTAAAATCTTTGAGTAATTTTGCCGCAACGGCACCATCTAGTGATCTATGATCTGCTGAAATAGTAGATTTCATTGTATGCCCTATTTCAATATTACCAGAGTTCACAACAGGTTTTTCAATTATAGATCCAATTGCAATAATACTTGATTGTGGGGGATTAATAATTGCTTGAAATTCTGTGATTCCAAACATGCCTAAGTTTGAGATAGTTATAGATCCTCCACTATATTCTTCTGGTAATAATTTATTTTGATTAGCTTTTTTTACTAATGATTTAATTTCTGTTGAGATTTCAGCTAATCCTTTAGTATCAGCTTCTTTAACTATAGGTGTAATCAATCCTTCTTTTAACGCTACCGCTATAGCAATATCGATATTTTTATATTGATGAATTTTACCATTCACCCAAGAAATATTTGTTTCTGGATTTTTCGCTATTGCCATTGCGCATGCTTTTACAATGAGATCATTAAACGATATTTTGATATCACTATTTGAATTTATTTTTTTTCTTAAATTTATTAGTTTATCCATTCTTGTTTCAATAGTAAGATAAAAATGTGGAACCTCATTTTTTGTTTGTGTTGTTCTTTCAGCAATTATTTTTCTAATACTAGAAGGCTCAATTACAGATATATTTTCATCAATAGTATGAAGTTCAAAATTTTGAATATCTTTTTTTATTATCCTGCCATCAGGTCCAGACCCTTTAATAAGAGTTAGATCAATATTATTATCTTTAGAGAATTTTTTTACAAACGGTGAAGCAAAATTTGTATTTTGTTTAGTGTTTGAATCTTTACTGCTTTCTATTATTTGATTTTTATCTACTTCATTGTTTAATTTAAGTGTTTCTGAAACTTCATTTTTTTCTTCACTGCTTACAGTTTGATCTTTATCATTATAATCTTCTAATCTTTCATCTTTGCGTCCATTGATTAATGCAATTACAGAATTAACAGCAATTTGTTTATCTGGTGTTGTATCAATTAAATGTGTAATTTCCCCCTCATCAACTGCTTCAACTTCCATTGTTGCTTTATCTGTTTCAATTTCAGCCAATATATCTCCAGCTGAAACAGTATCACCAATATTAACTAACCATTTATTAATTACACCCTCTGACATTGTGGGAGATAATGCTGGCATTAAAACTTTAATGGCCATTTATTTTATATAACTTACTTTTTTTGCAGCATTTATAATATCATCAACTTGAGGAAGGTATAATTTTTCTAAGCTTAATGAATATGGCATTGGAACATCAGCACTATTAACTTTTATTACTGGTGAATCTAAATAATCAAATGCATCCCTTTGAACAATATTTGCAATTTCAGAACCAACACTACCAAATGGCCAAGACTCTTCAACAGTGATTAGTCTATTAGTTTTTTTAACTGAATTTAATATTGTTTCCGTATCCAAAGGTCTTAAAGTTTGTAAATCAATAATTTCTGTATCTAAATTATATTCTTCTTTTAATCTTAATGCAGCTTCTTTCGATTTCTGCAACATTATAGAATAAGTGACAATTGTTAAATCTTTTCCTTCTTTTTCAATATTTGCTTTTCCAATAGGTATTGAGAAGTTAACATCATTATTAACAGAACCTTTTAATCCATAAAGAATTTCATTTTCTAGAAAAATCACGGGATTTGGATCTGATATTGCAGAACGCAACAAGCCTTTTGCGTTATAAGGAGTAGATGGTGCAATGACTTTTAAACCTGGCACTTGAGAATACCAAGAGGAGAAATCCTGACTATGTTGTGCAGCAACTTGGGCCGCAGCACCATTAGGCCCCCTGAAAACAATAGGACAATTAATTTGTCCCCCAGACATGTAAAGCGTTTTTGCAGCTGAATTTATAATTTGATCAATTGCTTGCATAGAAAAATTAAAAGTCATGAATTCTAATATTGGTCTCAATCCCTTAAATGCTGCTCCAACTGCTAATCCAGTAAATCCATGTTCGGAAATAGGAGTATCTAACACTCTTTCTTTGCCAAATTCCTGAAGAAGACCTTGCGTTACTTTATACGCACCTTGATACTCGGCAACTTCCTCTCCAAGTATGAAAACTTTATTATCTTTTCTCATTTCTTCAGCCATTGTGTCTCTTAGTGCTTGACGCATGGTAATTTCTTCTGAGCTTAAATTTGTATCTTCTTCTATTTTAGGTGATGGTGTATTGATTATATCATCTTTCTTGGTTTCGATTTTTGTCTCAATATTGTTTTCAATTTTCTTTTCTTCAATCACATTGTCTGCGGGAGCTTCTTTTTTTACTTCAACTTTTTCATTTGGATCACCAATAATTGCTATAGCTTTATTAACTGGAATATTTGCCTCTCCTTCTTTAAATAAAAGTTCAAGAACAACTCCTTCATCTACCGCTTCTACTTCCATTGTAGCTTTATCAGTTTCAATTTCTGCAATCAAATCACCAGCTTTAACAGTATCCCCTTTTTTAATTAACCACTTAGACAGATTCCCTTCTGTCATTGTTGGCGATAATGCGGGCATTAAAATTTCTGTGCTCATAGTTTATAAATAAACGTCCGTATAAAGCTCACTATCCTTTGGGAAAGGACTGTTGGTTGCAAATTCAGCAGCATTTTTTATTTCTTCTAAAGTATCTTTATTAATTTTTTCAATTTCATCGTTAGTTGCAATTTTTTTCTTTAATATTTCAGTTTTAACTATTTCAATAGGATCAGTTTGCTTATAATTATCTAATTCTTCTTTCGTTCTATATTTTGCAGGATCTGACATTGAATGTCCTCTATATCGATATGTTTGTACTTCGATAATATAAGGGCCATTCCCTTCTCTAACATATTTACCTGCTTTATCAGCTGCTTCTATAACTGAAAATACATTCATTCCATCCACCTTCTCACCAGGAATGCCAAATGCCTCACCTCTTTTATATAAATCTAATCCGGCCGCAGCTCTATCTACAGATGTACCCATTCCATATTTATTATTTTCAATAATGTATAAAACAGGAAGCTTCCATAATGCAGCTAGATTAAAAGCTTCAAAAACCTGTCCATTGTTCATTGCTCCATCACCAATATATGTTCTGCATATATTTTTTTCTCCATTATATTTATGAGTGAATGCTATACCCGTCCCAATTGGTACCTGAGCCCCCACAATACCATGACCACCATAAAAATTATTTTCTTTAGAGAACATATGCATTGAACCACCCTTACCAGCAGAATAGCCATCTTCTCTTCCAGTCAACTCTGCCATAATACGTTTAGGATCTAGCCCTCTGGCAATCATATGGCCATGATCTCTATAAGTTGTTACAACTGAGTCATTCTTATCAATTGTCATTAATATACCAACAACAACAGCTTCTTGACCAATATACAAATGACAAAAACCACCTATTTTACCCATTCCATAAAGTTGAGCTGCTCTTTCCTCAAATCTTCTTATTTTGAGCATAAATGAATACATTTTAATGTAATCTGCTTTTTGAAGTTTTTTCATATGATTATCTTTAATTATAATTAGGGTGATTTTTTGTCAAATAAATCAATCTATTCTATAATTATAACTGTTTCGTTTTCTGAAGTAAATCCTGTAACTTTCCTAAATGCTTATCCCATTTATTCTATTGAAGATGGAATGTCAGAGGATGATTGGGAAGGCTGGTCTAATTTAACATCAACAATAGGAAAAAAAGTTCAGTTAGTTGGTGATGATTTATTTGTTACAAATAAAAAAAGATTACAAAAAGGTATTTCAGAGAATGCTGGAAATTCTATTTTAGTTAAAGTAAATCAAATTGGAACTTTAAAAGAAACTTTAGAGTCGATTAAATTAGCTAAAGAAAATAATTTTACTACTATAATTTCACATCGTTCTGGAGAGACTGAAGATACGACGATTGCTGATTTATCAGTCGGTGTATCAGCAGGTCAAATTAAAACAGGATCATTATCTAGAACAGATAGAACGGCAAAATATAATCAATTATTACGAATTGAAGAAGTATTACAAGGTAAAGCAAAGTATGCTGGGTCCTCTATCTTAAATAATAATTGACAGTCTCCATCTTAAATATGCTATTTATATAAAAGATGAATAAATCATTAGTTTTAAAAAATAAATTTTATTTTTATTTTTCCTTTTT
>CACNCW010000037.1 GCA_902619055.1 uncultured Alphaproteobacteria bacterium | reverse complement strand
ACTCCACTCTATAATACTATTTTCATTAGCTTTGAGATTATGGTCTTCTGAGGTAATTTTAATTAATTTATCACCATCACCCCAATATTTTATAAACAAATTAATTCTTAGATCTTTTTCAGATCTTGAAACAATTTCTGTTTTTATCTTTTGTCCCGTGTAAACTATAGGGCAAGCAACATAATCGTAATGAAAATATCTTTGTACTTGATAGCCTTCTAATTTAGTAAACCATTCAGGAAAAAAACTATCGACAAAAACTTCACTTGAAAGTCCAAAAGATAAATCTGTAAAGCTAACTTGTAATGCCCTTGTTCCATTATCAGATTTAAATTCAACATTAGATACACTAGTATTTAGATTGTTATCATTTGTTTTATCAACCATCCACCCTTGGGTTGCAGTTTCCATTTCAAAGTTGTATCTTGCATTATTTTTAATAACCTTACTTTCAAGGCCATTCATTCTTCTTGTTATATTAATGATATTTTGACTTTCTAATAATGCATCAGTCATGGTTTCAGAACCATAAGCAGTTGGTAAATAAATTATATCATTAACTGGTGTTATATAATCAGGACCCTTCTGGATTCCTTCTAATTCATTTTTAATTCCTAAAATACAACCGACATTTCCTGAGTTACAATCTGTATCCCAACCAGCAGTATTAACTATCATTAATGATTTTTGAAAATCATCATCTCCAAATAGTAAAGCTAAAATAATGAGTGCATGGTTAGGTACAATATGACAATTTCCTGGAAATTTACTGTATCCATATTTATCTTCAATTTTAGATCTTGCTTGTTCCCAATCTAAATTACCAGAACTCCAATCCTGAATATCTGATATGAGTTTGTAAATTGTTGAGTCAGTTGGTACAAATTTTTTACTTTCTTCGATAATTTTTTTAATATCATTTTCAATAAATGCCATAGCTTCCATTGCAGCAACAACTTGAGCGCCGTAAACAGACTCGCCATCATGACTAACACTTCCTGCTCTTTTTGCTAAATCAACCGCTTGTTCTGGATCTCCAGGAGAAACCATTCCCCAACCATCAATAAATATTTGCGCTCCAATTTGTTCAGCAATTACTTTACCATTTTGTGCAATTGAGCCACTTTCAGGTGCATGAATGCCTTGTTTAAGATTCATGTAAGCACTTTCTTCAGTTAAAACTCCCTTTCCAGCCCAAGCAAGTACTGTCTGGTTTTCTAAACAATAATTTAACCATGTTTGACCAATTTGTTTGGGAGAAATATTTTTATCAAAGTTAAAATGTTTTAGAGCATTTATAAATCTAAACGTACCAGTTAAATCATCATCTGTAACGTGTATTGGAAAATCAAGTTTATCGTTTACATAATAATTTATAGGACCTAGTTCTTCCATGATCCTATCATAATACCAACCTTCAAATGGTCTACCCAAATAAACCCCAATGATCTTTCCTAGAACGCCGGCATAAACTTTATTTTCAAATACTTTATCTAAATTCATTTTATTCTCCCAAATGATTATTCTATCAATTTATAGAAATTTCATCACTGATAATAGTTCCATTTTCAACAATACAACCTATCATTCCTTTCTCAAATTGATTTGTTTTATCTTCAACTTCAATTAACAACTTATTGTTAATAAACCCTTTTAAAATATTATTATTTGCCTCAAAACGCATTTCGTATTCCTCAAATGGTTCAAAATTAAAATCTACTTCTTTTAAAGTTTTTAAACCATACTCCATTTTATTAATTTGTAATTTATTTACAGATTTAATTTCTAGAGAATAATATCTTTGGAGTCCTTGTGATCTTATCACTAATCCTCCAGAAGATGCTAATCGAAACATTATTTTTGAATTAACTGAATAATTTTTCCATTCAGAAGAACCAGTAAAAACATGGCCTCTTGATGCATTTTTTATTAAACCGAAAGAATTTTTTCCGTAACCATACCATTTGTCTACATCATTTACCCACGCTAGTTTCCATAATTGACCATAATATTTATCTTCATCAGGAATATAAACACCATTTGTTAAAGATTTGATATCATGACTTACAAGATTTGCTCGATTATCTTTAATATGTTCAGGTTTTCTAAATGTCATTTTAGGTATTCCGGTAATATCAAGATAATTAATTAAGACTTCACCCGATACTTGTTCATCAGAGGAAATAGAGTATCCAATCTGAGTAATGGGATTTGAAAATGTATCAGGAACTTTCCATTCTATTGTTTTACTTTCATCATCTGAAAAGAAGTATTCTTCTGAACTTATTTTATATAACTTATCTCCTTCTCCATAATATTTAATAAATAATTTAATTTTTATATCTTTTTTAGTTTTTGAAATTATTTCAGTTTTAATATTTTGACCAGAATAAATTATAGGACAGCCAACAAAACTGTACACCATAAGCATCATTTCCTGCTGCTCATTTAAAGTTGTAAACTCTTCTGGGAAAAAAGTATTTACATGTAACTCGCTATTAATACCTTTTGTTAAATTATTAAAATTTATCTCAAGTGCTCTATTTCCAATTTTTGATTTATATTCGATATTTTTTAAATGAGTATTCTGATTATTATCATTTGATTTATCAACTACCCATCCTTGAGTAGATGTTTTCATTTCAAAATTATATCTTGCATTATTTTTAATAACCTTACTTTCGAGACCATCTAACTTTCTTCTTATGTTTATTATATTTTGACTCTCTCTAAGAGCATCAGTCATTGTTTCTGAGCCACGAGCTGACGTTATATATAATGTATCATTTACTGGTGAAATAAAATCTGGACCCTTCTGAATTCCTTCTATGCCATTTTTAATACCCATATAGCAGCCTACATTTCCTGAGTTGCAATCAGTATCCCAGCCAGCAGTATTAACAATCATTAACGTTTTTTGAAAATCATCATCTCCAAACAAAAGAGCTAAAATTATCAAAGCATGATTTGGAACAATATGGCAGAAACCTTGGTACTTATCATATCCATAATTTTCCTGAATTTTAGATCTTGCTTGCTCCCAATCTAAATTACCAGAACTCCAATCCTGAATATCTGAAATTAATTTATATATAATAGAATCATTAGGAATATATTTTTTACAATGTTCTATTATTTTCTTAGTATCATTCTCAATAAATGCCATCGCTTCCATAGATGCAACCATTTGCGCTCCATAAACAGATTCCCCATCATGACTTACACTTCCTGCTCTTTTTGCTAAATCTGCTGCAAAATCAGGATCACCAGCAGCGATCATGCCCCATCCATCTATAAAAATTTGAGCACCTATTTGTTCAGCTATAATTTTACCATTTCTTTTAATTGATCCACTTTCAGGTGCTTCTATGCCTTCTTTTAAATTTAAATAAGCGCTTTCTTCCGTTAGTAATCCTTTCCCAGCCCATGCTAAAACAGCTTGATTTTCTAAACAATAATTCAACCAGGTATCGCCAATTTGCTTTGAGGTAATGTTTTTGTCAAAATTAAAATCTTTAAAAGCTTTAATGAAAGTAAAAGTTCCATTTAGATCATCATCTGTTACGTGCATTGGTACATTTAATTTATCATTTACATAATAATAAATAGGACCTAGTTCTTTCATTATTTTATCGTATGGCCAACCCTCAAAAGGTCTTCCTAAATATACTCCAATAATTTTTCCTAAGACGCCTGCGTAAACTTTATTTTCAAATATATGATCTAATTTCATTTATTATCAATCTTATTCTATACTAATTGAGTTGGAAGATAATGTTCCATCTTGAGCAATAAAACCAATCATCCCTGATTCAAATGAATTATCTTTATCTTGTGTCTCAATTAAAAGTTTTCCATCTACATAACCTGATAATTTATTTCCATTAACTGCAAATCGTAATTCATAATCTTTATAAAATTCAAAATTAAAATCTACTTCTTTTAACGTTTCGAGTTCATAAAACATTTTATTTATCTGTAATTTATTTTTTGAAGTTAATTCTAAAGAATAATACCTTTTTACACCTTGAGATCTTATCACTAATCCTCCAGCAGATGCTAAAGGAAAATTCACTTTAGAAGAAACAGAATAATCCTTCCAAGAAGATGAGCCCTGTAAAATATGCCCTCTTCCTACACCGTTAATTATTTTAAAAGACTCCATCCATCTATATTGCCACTTATCAATATCGTTAACCCATGCTCTTTTCCATAATTGACCATAAAATTCTTGGTTGAAAAAATATCCATTTTTTGCAGCATTTTCTATATGTTCAGGTCTTTGAAAAGTTGTTCTTGGTGTACCTTCAATATCAAGATAATTAATTAACAGCTTACCTGAAGTATTTGTATCTGAAGAAATTACAAATCCAATTTGTCCAATTGGATTAGAAAATGTATCTGGGACAGTCCAATCAATAGATTTTACTTCATTATTTGAAAGTTCATATTGCTCTGCATCTACTTGTTTTAGTTTATCTTCTTCTCCCCAATATTTTATAAATAAAGTAACTTTTATATTATTTTTACTTTTAGAAATTATTTCCGTTTTAATTTTTTGACCAGTATAAACTATTGGACATCCAACAAAATCATAATGAAAAAATTTCTGCCTCTGAACACCTTTTAATTCAGTAAACCAATCTGGGAAAAAAGTATCTACATATACAACACTTGAATGACCTATTGATAAATTAGAAAAGTCAATTTCTAGAGCTCTTTGACCAATTTTTGATTCATAAGCAACATTTGCAATTCTAGTATTAAGATTATTATCATTTAATTTATTGACCTTCCAAGCCTGAGTAGAGTCAGTCATTTCAAAATTGTATCTTGCATTATCTTTTATTAAATTATTTTCCAAGCCGTTAATCCGTCTTGTAATATTTACAATATTTTGACTTTCTCTAAGAGCATCAGTCATTGTTTCCGCTCCGTTACTAGTTGGAAGATAAATTGTATCATTAACTGGAGAAATATAATCAGGACCATCTTTTATACATTCGAGTCCATTTTTAATTCCAAGAAAACATCCTACATTTCCAGAATTACAATCTGTATCCCATCCTGAAGTATTAACAATCATTAAAGATTTTTGAAAATTATCATCGCCAAATAATAATGCTAAAATAATTAATGCGTGATTTGGGACAATATGAACACCACCTATGAATTTTTCATATCCATAAATATCATCTATTTTTTCTCTTGCTTGCTCCCAATCTAAATTTCCTGAGCTCCAATCTTGAATATCAGATATAAGTTTAAAAATTGTTGAATCTTTTGGAATATATCTTTTGCAATGCTCAATAATTTTTTTTGTATCTTTTTCTATAAAAGCCATGGCCTCCATTGCAGCAACAACTTGAGCTGCATATACTGACTCACCATCGTGACTAACACTCCCTGCTTTTTTAGCAAAATCGGCTGCTTGATCTGGATCTCCTGGTGAAACTAAACCCCAACCATCAATAAAGATCTGAGCGCCTATTTGTTCGGCAACAATTTTTCCATTTGTTTTAATAGATCCACTATCAGGAGCATGAATACCCTGTTTTAAATTTTGATAAGCAGTATCTTCTGATGACGTACCTTTACCACCCCACCATAAAACCGCCTGGTTTTCTAAACAATAATTTAACCATGTTTGACCGATTTGCTTGGAAGAAATATTTTTATCAAAATTAAAATCTTTTAAGGCGTTTATAAATCTAAATGTTCCAGTTAAATCATCATCTGTGATTTGAATAGGCATATTTAATTTATCATTTACATAATAATTAATTGGCCCTAATTCCTTTATAATTCTATCATACCACCAACCTTCAAAAGGTCTGCCAAGATAGACACCTATGATTTTACCTAAAACTCCTGAATAGACTTTCTCCTGATATTCTTTGTTAAGTTCCATCTTCCTCCCATTGAACTAACCTTTTGTTGCTCCACTGGTTAAACCAGCTATAAAACGTCTTTGAAAAAACATAAATAAAATAGCAATTGGTGCAGCCATTAAAATGGAAGCTGCGCTTACCAATCCATAATCATTTGCAAATCTACTTTGAAATGTAAATAAAATTGATGAAATGGGCTTGTATTCATCAGTAATAATAAAAGTAATGGCAAATAAAAACTCATTCCAAACTGTTAATGATACAATAAGTGCAGTTGTTAAAAAAACTGGCCAAGAAAGAGGTAGGGCGACCCTTGTAAACAATTGCATCACTGATGCCCCATCTAGTTTAGCAGCTTCAAAAAGTTCTGTAGGTAATTGCAACATATAAGAGCGAATTAAGAAAGTAGCAAAGGGGGCATTTAAGGCGCTATAAATAATAACTAAACCAATCCTTGTGTCTAGGAGGTATAAACTTTTCCACATTAAAAATAATGGTAAAATAAATAATTGAGCAGGAATACTTATTCCAACTAAAAGGTATAAGCCAACAACAATAGTTTGAATTCCTCTTGGATTTAAAACTGCCAAACTGAAGGCAGCTAAACCTGAAACGGTCAAATTTAATATCAATGTTCCGATCACTAAAGTAAGTGAATTCATAAATATTTGAGTGTAATTTCCATTCACCCAAGCATCATAATAATTCATTAATCTTATTTCATTTGGAAAACCTAAAGGATTTGCTCCAAATTCAGAAGATGGTTTTATAGAATTAAAAGCTAAAACTAGTAATGGTAAAATAATTGTTAAAGCCATAAAAATCAAAATGGCGTGATTTATATAACTCGATCTTTGTCTAAATCTTGCAGTTGCCATTTATAATTTTATACCTCCCAACCCATCCGCCTTAAAATTGCAAAGAAACCAACTATAATACCGACATAGAAGAACATCATAACACCTATAGTAGACGCATAACCAACATTCATTCGTTGAAAAGCTTGCGAGTACAGATGATTTGCTACAACTTCAGAACTATATGCCGGCCCACCCATTGTTAAAATGTATACATAGTCAAATGTTGGGACAGACCAGATAATTATAATTATTAAAGATAAAACAAAAATTGGACGTATCATTGGTAAAGTAATGTATCTAAATTTTTGAAATTTTGTTGCTCCTTCAATATC
>CACNCW010000036.1 GCA_902619055.1 uncultured Alphaproteobacteria bacterium | reverse complement strand
AGTTTTATCTATATCTTTATATGGAGTTAAGAAATTTTATTGATGGTAAATTCATTGATTCACTCTCAAAGAAAAATATTCCTGTATTAAATCCGGCTAATCAAAAAATTGTTGGTAATATTGATGAAGCTTTGGATGAAGAAATAGATTTAGCTTTTCAGGCTGCAAAAAAAGCATTCGATAAAAGAATTTTGGTCGATATGGATGCAAAAGATAAATCAAATATGATGAGAGCCATTGCACAAAAATTAAGAGAAAGAAAAGAAGAAGGTGGTAAACTTTTAAGCCAAGAAAATGGTAAAACGATTAAACAATGTATTGATGAATTCAAAGGTGCTGCTGATACCTTTGATTTTTATGCAGGATTAACAGACAAGATAGAAAATAAATTAATTCCATCTGGTAAAGATACTTTAAACTATGTTGTTTTAGAACCCTTTGGAGTTGCGCTTCAAATTGTACCTTGGAATTATCCTGTTTCTATATTTTCTGGAATGGTTGCGCAGAATTGGATAGTGGGAAATACCATAGTTATAAAACCTCCTGAACTTTGTCCTATATCGTCTAATTTTTATGGTCAAATTTTTGAGGATGTTGGTGTTCCAAAAGGAATTATAAATATTCTTCACGGTTATGGAGAAACAACTGGTCGAAAATTAGTCCAACATCCAGGAAGTGATTATATTGTATTTACTGGATCACCTGAAGTTGCTTCAGAAATTCTTAAAGAAACAGCAGATAGAATTATACCTACTCATTTTGAATTAGGAGGAAAGTCTGCAGCAATAATCTATCCCGATGCTGACATTGATAAAGCTGTAGACAGTACAGTTAAAGGAATTTTTAAACCAAATGCAGGTCAAATATGTGTAGCAATGTCTAGAGTTATAGTTCATCCAAAAATTAAAGATGAGTATATGACAAAGCTTGTTGCAAAAACCCAAAAATTAAAAATAGGTGCAGGCGACGAAGATGGAACGGAAGTAACACCTTTAATCTCAACTGATCAAATGCAAAGGGTTTCAAACTATGTAAAATCTGGTGTACAATCAGGTGCTACATTAACAATAGGCGGGGATAAAGCTGAGAGAGACGATGGTAATTTTTACCAACCAACTATTTTTGATAATGTTAAAATTGATGCAACAATTGCTCAGGAAGAAATATTTGGCCCTGTAACATCAATATTTGATTTTGAAGATGAAGAAGAGGCAATAAGTATAGCTAATTCAACAAAATACGGTCTTGCCTCTGGAGTATTTACTTCAGATGAGCAAAAAGCAAAATGGACTGCTGATAGAATTCAGGCTGGAATAATTTGGCAAAACGATTGGTTTGTTGATGGAAATAATCTTCCAGGTGGTGGTTACAAAAGATCAGGTTATGGAAGAGATGGTGGGGTAGATGGGGTGTATAGTCACGGACAGACTAAAAGGATTAGTAAAAGACTCTACTAGGTTGACATTACTAATTTAATTTTTTAAGCTCATATACATTATATTTATTCAAGGGAGGAATAATGAAAATATTAAAAATTTTATTATCAACACTCTTCGTTTTTTCTTTCAGTGGTTCAGTTTATGCTATTGATAAAAACTTAGGTGATGGATGGTGTAGTGATGTAAGAATTCACTTCTTTGCTGGTGGAGCTGAAGGTGATGGTTTCGCTGGAATAGTTCAAACTGGTGCGGAAAATGCTATTAGAGACACTGGTGCTGATGCAGAAATTCTTTATTCAGAATGGCAGTCAGACAGAATGATTCAACAACTAAGAGAAGCTATTGGTGCAGGTGTTGACGGTATTGGTATGATGGGTCATCCTGGTGATGATGCAATTATGCCACTAGCAAAAATGGCTAGTGAAGCTGGTATCTTAATGATGTATCAAAACGTTGATGTTCCTGCAGTAAGAGCTGCTTTTGGAGGTGGTTACGTTGGTGCAAATCTTGCTACTCAAGGTAAAGAATTAGCAAGAGAAGCAATTAGAAGATTTGATCTTAAAGCTGGTGATACTGCTATTGTAATGGTTCCAATTGGAGATTATTCAAGAGCGCAAAGAGAAGACGGTGCTAGAATAATTTTTGAAGAACATGGAATGAAAGTTGTAGTTCTAGATGGTACTCCAGAACAAGCAACTGATCCAAATCTTGCAATCCCTGTATTTTCAGCTGCTCTAGCTGCAAATCCTGATACAAAAATTATTGTACATGATGGTGGTCAGAAACTAGGAAATGCTGAAGCGTATGCTAAAGCTGCTGGATATGGTCCAGGAGAATTATTGCAAATTGGCTTTGATACTAGTCCACAAATCATGACGGCTTTTGAAAATGGTTATGTTCATTTAACTTCTGATCAGCAACCATTCTTACAAGGTTACCTACCTGTACTTGCTTTATGTCAAATGAAAGTTCTTGGAACTGGGGCATTAAATCAAGATACTGGTGCAGGATTTGTACATACTGAGAATTACAAATCAGTTATGGAACTTGCTAACGCAGGTTTAAGATAAATATATCAAACAGAGCTGATCTACTGTAAGTAGATCAGCTACATATATGAGCGCAATAATAGAACTTAAAAATGTTTCCAAAAGTTTTGGCGGAATCACAGCATTAAAAAAAGCATCAATAAAAGTTGATGTTGGAGAAGTTGTTGGACTTATTGGAGATAATGGAGCTGGTAAATCTACCTTAATTAAAACGTTAGTTGGCGTTCATGCTCCTGACGATGGTCAAATTATTATTAGAGGAAATGAAGTTAAAAATTGGAATGCCTCAAAAGCCAGAGAGGCTGGAATAGAAACTGTTTTTCAAGACAGAGCTTTATGTCCACAGCAATCGATAGTGTGGAATATTTTTATGGGTAAAGAATTAAAACATAGATTTGGTTTTATAAGGGAAAAAGAACAAGTAAGAGAAGCAAACAAATTAATTAGAGAAATTGGATTTACATCAAAACTTATTGATGCTGAATCACCTGTTGGTAATTTATCGGGTGGTGAAAGACAAGGAGTAGCAATAGCAAGAGCAATTTATAACAATGCAGAGTTAATTGTTTTGGATGAGCCAACAACAGCCCTTTCACTCATTGAAACTCAAAAAGTTTTTGATTTTGTAGATAATGTTAAAAAATCTGGAAGATCAGTTTTATTTATTGGTCATAATATTTATCATGTCTATGATATCTCTGATAGATTTATTGTTTTAGACAGAGGTGAAGTTGTTCATCAATTAAATAAAAATGATATTGAGGGGCCTGAAGCACTTATGAAAGTTATGAAGGATGCAGTGAGTAAACATTAATGAGTAACAAAGAAAATACATTTAAAAATTTAATTGGAAAAAATGGGAGAGCATTAGGAAGTTTAGGTTACTTTATAATTTTAATGTTGGTTTTTCTAATTGGTGCTCCAGAAGTAATGATGAGACCAAATTTACATCAATCTGTTTTTGTAATGCTTCCAGTAATTATGTTTATGGTTATCCCTCTTGTTTTTTTAGTTACTGCTGGAGAAATAGACTTGTCTTTTGCCTCTACTTTTGGATTGTCAGCATACATTTTTGCTCTTTTATTAAAGGCAGGACTTGATCCATTATTATGTATTCTTATAGGAATACTCTCTGGTGCAGTAGTTGGAATACTTATGGGATGTTTAGTTGTTTACGGACGCCTTTCATCGTTGGTTGCTTCTCTTGGAGCATTATTTTTTATAAGAGGATTTTTGTTTGTTGCTAGTGATAGTAAATCAATTTCTTTTATGGAAATTTCTGATCACTGGATCTACGATGTATTAGTTGGTAAACTTTTTGGGGTTCCAATGCAAGTTTACTGGGCAGCGTTATTTACAATATTTTCCTATTATCTTTATAGGAAACATGTGTTTGGAATCCATATTCATCATGTTGGAGATAATCCAGACTCAGCTGCACAAATGGGAATTAATGTTAATTGGGTAAGAATTAGTGCGTTCATGTATGTTGGTTTAGGTGCGGCACTTGCAGGAATTTTTTCTTGTTTAATTAATTTTACCTGGTGGCCAACACAAGGATTTGGCTACTTATTACTTGCTCTAGCTGCTGTCTTTATTGGAGGAACTCCCACATGGGGAGGCGTAGGAACGATTGTAGGAGCTGTGTTTGGTGTTGGTGTCATTGCATATATGGAAGTTGGAGTTGTGGCAATGGGAATGAGTGGGGTATGGAGGCAATTCTTTAATGGATTGATTATTATACTCGCAATTCTTGGTCACAGATTCCACGGAGGGAGAGTGAGGTAGCAGTGGTAAACGTAGTTATATGGAATGAATTTGTTCATGAACAAGAGGATGAACATGTAAAATCAATTTACCCAAAGGGAATTCACGGTTGTATTAAAGAATTTTTATCTGATGATAAAAGCCTTAATATTAAAACTGCAACATTAGAAGAAGAGGATCATGGCTTAAGTGAAGAATTATTAGATAAAACGGATGTGTTAATTTGGTGGGGTCATAAAGCGCATAAGTTGGTTGAAGATAAAATTGTCGATAGAGTTCAGCAAAGAGTTTTAGAAGGAATGGGTCTTCTAGTATTACATTCAGGACATCATTCTAAAATTTTCAAACGAATGATGGGTACAACTGCAAATATTAGATGGGCTGAAAGAGGTGAAATGGAAAGAGTTTGGGTTTGTAACCCAGGTCATCCTATTGCAGAGGGCTTAGGAGAATATTTTGAAATTGAGATGACCGAAATGTATGGTGAGCCTTTTCAGGTCCCTGCCCCAGATGAAACAGTTTTTGTGAGTTGGTTTGAAGGCGGAGAAGTATTTAGATCTGGTCTTTGTTATAAAAGAGGAAATGGAAAAATATTTTATTTTAGACCAGGACATGAATCTTATCCTGTTTATTATAATAAAGATGTTCAAAGAGTAATTAAAAATTCTATTCATTGGGTTTGTCCTGAAAAAACATCTGGTTTGTGGATAGACAGAATAGCAAAAGGGATTGATAACATGGAAAGAAAAGATCCTGTTCAACCAATTGAAGTAAAAGGCTATCAAGTAGATCATAATTATAAAAAATGATTAAGTTAGGAATTGTTGGTACTGGAGGGATGGCCAATGCCCATGCGACAGCATTTAAAAATATTAAAGATGTTGAAATAGTTGCAGTTTGTGATGTCATAGAAGAAAGAGTCTTAAATTTTGCTAAAGAATATAATATTGATAAAACGTTCACATCTTTTGATGAAATGCTTGATAAGTGTGAACTTGATGCAATAAGCAATGTAACCCCTGATTCATTTCACAAAGAAATTGCGTTAAAATCTTTAAATAAAAATAAGCACATTTTTTCAGAAAAACCTTTAGCTGAAAACTATCCAGATGCAGAGGAAATGTACAAAGCATCAGCAAATACAAACTGTATTAATATGGTTAATCTGAGTTACAGAAATTCCTCTGGGTGGCAAAACTTAAGTAAAGTTTTGCATAATAATGAATTGGGTAAAGTCAGACATGTTGATGCTAGTTATTATCAATCTTGGTTAACATGTAAGTATTGGGGTGATTGGAAAGAGGAACAAAAATGGTTATGGAGATTATCAGAAAAGCATGGCAGTAAAGGAGTTCTTGGTGATCTTGGTGTTCATATATTTGATTTTGCATCGTATCCAGTTGGTAATATTAAAAAAATAAATTGTCGACTTAAAACCTTTAAAGATAAGGGCGAAAAAATTGATGAATATGTTTTAGATGCTAATGACTCTTTTATCTCAATGGTAGAATTTGATAATGGTGCCATAGGAACAATAAATTCAACTAGATTTGCAACAGGTAATGTTAATAGATTAGAATTAAACATATATTGTGACAAAGGTGCAGTAGCTATGAAATTTGATGATCCTATAACTCAGGGAAATTACTACTCAATTTGCACTGATATAAATTCCACCTCTCCTAATAATGAAAAAAGTTTGGATTGGGAAATTGTAAAAACTGACCCTACTCCCTCTAACTATGAAAGATTTATAACGTCAATTATTTCTGGTAAAAATGATCAACCTGATTTCAAAAGAGGTGCTGATATTCAAAAAATTTTAGATAGTTGTTTTTTAAGTTCAGAAAAAAATGAATGGATAGATCTAAGTTAAATACTATCCTTTAATTCCTCCTGCAGTTAATCCTCCAGTTAAGTATCTTTCAGCCCATAAAAAAACTGCTATTACAGGTACGGTTGCAATAACTGAACCAGCCATTAAATGCTGTCTTGGCACCTCTGTTCCATCTAATTGTTCTAAACCTCTTGGGAGTGTAAATATAGCTGGAGTATCTAAAAACATATATGCAAACAAATATTCATTCCACGCTACCATAAAAATAAATAGAGAAACTGAAGCTATTGCTGGAAGTGACAAAGGTAAAGTAATTTTTAAAATAACCCCAGTCCTTGATAACCCATCAACTAAACCAGCTTCTTCCAGTTCTTGTGGTATCGTTTGAAAATATCCCTGTAACATATAAATTGCCACAGGAATAGTAACAGCGGGATAAACAATTATTAGTCCAAATAAAGAATCTCTTAAGTTTATAAAAGTAAAAAATGAATACAAAGGGATTAACAATGTAATCATAGGAATTAAATAAATTAATAATATTGAGTTAATCATTAATAATTTTCCTGGAAAATTAAATCTTGCAACTGCATAAGCACCCGGTATTGCAAAAATTAAAGCAATAAAAATTGAAGACAAAGAAACTATTAATGAATTGAGTAAGTAATAACCAAATCCCCAATCAGTAAATAGTTCGATATAGCTTCTAAACATATTTAATCCTCTTGTAATATCAATTGATAGATCAAGAGGATTAAGAATTAATAATTGATGCGTTTTTAAGCTCATCAAAATCATTACATAAAATGGAAATAACACAATTGTTAAGAAGAAAGTAAAACCAAAACCTTTTAAAACCCTAATAAATAAAATTTCTAAAAATAATCTATTAAAAGACATTTTATTGATTCCAGATAGACAAATAATATTGCCAATTAATATTATAAATGATTGAATTAATAAAAATAATATCTGCAAAAAACTATTTTCATTTATATTTAAACCATAAGGAGAAAGACCTGTAAAAATCAAGATCAATATAAAAGTTAAAATAAATA
>CACNCW010000035.1 GCA_902619055.1 uncultured Alphaproteobacteria bacterium | reverse complement strand
TTAATTATAACTTTTTTCATTGCATCAAATATATCGTAGGAAACTTGCATTTCTTTTTTATTAAGACCTATTGATAGAAAACCTATTCCTTCTAAAATAATAATTCTTGGTAAAGGATCAGCAATTTTCGAATTTGTAATATTTTTTTTATATTTTTTAAAATAATTTTTATATTTTTTAATATATGCGTTAATATGATTAGATATCATTTTGCTAGATGATAAATGTTTATTAGGTATTATTAATGGTTCTGATTTTATTCTAATAACGTGATCAGGTGTAACAGGTCCTTTATTAAATAATTTAAATAAATCTTTTCGATTTGTAAATTTTACATCTTCAACCTTATTATTAAATTTTATTATCCATCTTTTGTTTGTAAAGTAATGGTATAAATTTCTAATACATAGCTGAACATCAGTAATATTTATTTTTTTGTTATTAATATTATATTTTATTAATTTTTTTTGCTTGTTTAAAAAATTTTCAGCTAATGTTACAAGCTTAATCATTCTATCATAACTTTGTTTTGCTGAACTTCCAAAAGTGAAAATGCCATGATTTAAAAGTATTAATCCTTCAACTTTATAATTTTTTGAAATTACCATATGACATAATTTAGCAAGTTCAAATCCTGGCATTACGTAGGGAACTATTGCAATTTTATCTTTATAAATTTTATTTAATATCTCTTTTGAATTATCTAGATTGACTAAACTTAAAATCGCATTTGAATGTGTATGATCTACATATTTAAATGGTAAATAAGCATGTAAAAGAGTTTCAATTGATGGATTAGGAGAACTTGAGTCAAGTAAGTTTGATCTCAAATAATTAACCATTTTTTCATCACTCATTTTTTTTAAGGATAGAGTTTTAAGTAAAGGATCAAGATACAGACCTGGTAATCCTCTTTCATTTAGGTTTGACATATCCCATCCACTTCCTTTTATAAAAAGTACATCGTTATCTTTTCCAAATAAATTTTTTTTAATTGATTTTACAGATGTATTGCCTCCTCCATGTAAAACAAGTTCTGGATTATTACCTAATAAATGCGTTGAATATATTCTTAATGCTAAATCTTTGCTGACTTTCTTTAACTGATATTCTTTGATATATTTTTTTGCTAAACTTTCTTTCCACTCATTTTTCATATTAATTTTTTAATTCACCTATAGATTCTTCATTGCTATCTATAACCCCTTTTTCTGTAATTAATTTAGTAATATATTTTGCTGGAGTTATATCAAAAGCATAGTTTTTACAGTTTGAACCTTCAGGTATAATTTTAATTTTCTTTCTATTATTATTTTCGTCAATACCTTCAATAATTGATATTTCGTCTGGATCTCTTTCTTCTATAGGTATTTCTTTTACTCCATTTTTAATATTAAAATCTATACTAGAAATTGGTGCTGCAACGTAAAATGGAATATTATTATCTTTTGCAGCTAGAGCCTTTAAATATGTGCCAATTTTATTACAAACATCACCATTTAAAGAGGTTCTATCTGTTCCAGTTATACAAAGATCTATCATACCATTTTGCATTAAATGACCGCCAACGTTGTCAACGATTAATGAATTTTCTATCTTTTCATTCATTAATTCCCAAGCTGTAAGACTGAAACCTTGATTTCTAGGTCTAGTTTCGTCAATCCAAACATGTATTGGGATTTTTTTTTGATTTGCAATAAATATAGGTGCTAAAGCTGTTCCCCAATCAACAGCAGCTAACCAACCAGCATTACAGTGAGTCAAAACATTTACTTTTTTTTGTGTTTTTTTATAAATTTTTTCAATAAGTTTAAATCCATTTTCACCTATAGCTTTGCAATTAATTATATCTTGATCTCTGATCTCATTAGCAATTGAAAGAATTACTTCCTGTAAGTTAGATTTTTCCATATCTTTAATCTCAGTAATAATTTTATCTACTGCCCAGGATAAATTAACTGCTGTAGGTCTTGTTGATTTAAGACTATCACCTGCTTTTTCTAATTCTGAAAAATTTTTAGTAGTTTTAGATGCTACATACATTCCATATGCAGCAGTGACACCTATTAGAGGTGCGCCCCTAACTTGCATTTCTTTAATAGCAAAACAAAAATCTTCTAGTGTTTTTAATTCTACAATCTTTAATTCAAATGGTAGAAGCCTTTGATCAATTATTTTTACAACTTCTTTAGCTTTATCATACCAAATAGTTGTTAAATGTTTATCATTTACTAGCATTAGAATTTTTCTTATATCTTTTTAATATATTGGATAAATTATTCTCTAAGTCTTTATCCCAAAATTCTTTCTTTGTAATTATAGATGTATCTAAAATATTGGATGTTTTATCATTTTCAAAAGATACACCTTCATAGTATTTTGAGCTAAAATTTTTAATAAAATTTTTTGAATTATCAACATTATCATTTAAGGTTTTTATAATCATACTTAAATCTACTTTATCATGATCTGGATGCCAACAATCATAATCTGTAACCATGGAAATAGAGCAATATCTAATTTCCGCTTCTCTTGCTAATTTTGCTTCTGGCATATTTGTCATTCCTATAACATCACAACCCCAATCAATGTAAAGATTTGACTCAGCATAAGTTGAAAATTGAGGTCCCTCCATTGCAAGATATGTTCCACCAAATGAATAATTGATTTTAATATTTTCACATATATTTTTTGATAAATTCATCAAAACTTCACATGTTGGATGAGCCATAGGAACATGAGCAACTATTCCTTTATCAAAAAAACTTTTTTTTCTGTTTATTGTTCTATCTATAAACTGATCAACAATAACAAAAGTGCCTGGTTTTAAATTATCTTTTAAAGAACCTACAGCTGAAAGAGATATCAAATCGGTTATACCAACTTGTTTTAAACAATCAATATTGGCACAATAGTTAATTGAAGATGGTGACAAAGTATGACCCTCTCCGTGACGTGATAAAAAATATACAGTGTGATTATCTATTTTACCTTCAATAATTGGACCTGAGGGATCGCCAAATGAAGATTTAATTTGATGTTCTTTTATATCAGTTAAAAATTCTAGTTTATAGATTCCACTTCCACCAATAAAGCCTAAGACATTCATTATATTGGTCCAATATTTTTTATTATTTTTTTTGCATGTTTTTTTAATTCAATTATTGAAGGTTTAATTATTTCTATTTTATCAAAACTTGATTTTTTTTTATTATAACTTTTTCTTAAGCTTTTACATGCAGTTATTCTTAATTCGGTGCCTATGTTAAATTTAGCTACTTTCGTGTTTCTTGCTATTTTTTTTCTCATATTAGAATTTATACCACTACTACCATGTAAAACTAAAGGTAGTTTGGATATTTTTTGAATTTTTAAGATTTTATTATAATCTATTTTTGCTATCTTTGATTGTTGCAAATGTGTATTACCAACTGATATTGCCATAGCGTCTACTCCACTCTCTAAACTATATTTTTTCGCTTCCTCAATATCTGTTCCAAAAGATGTATTGCCATTATGATAACCGACTATACCCACTTCCCCTTCAACTGAAATATTATGTTTATGAGCAATATTTGATATTTTTGAACTAATTTTGATATTTTTATTTAATGGAAGTTTTGATCCATCAAACATTACTGATGTAAAACCAGATTCTATTCCTTCGATACATTCATCATATGAAAATCCATGATCTAAATGACAACAAATAGGCGTTTTAGTTTGTTCAGCAAGATGTCTAAACATTTTTCCCAAAATAGAAACAGGAGTATATTGTCTACAAGAAGGCCCTGCTTGTAAAATAATTGGAATTTTTGTTTCATGTGCAGCCTCTGTGTAAGCAATAGCATCTTCCCAACTAATTACTACTAATCCAGCTACAGAATAATTATTACGATTAGCTTTAGTTAGTAAAGTTTTTAAATTTACTGCTGTCATTTATATTTAGCAATCATATCTTTAATCCCAGGAATGGTTTCAACTTGATATGCATGTTCAGGTTGAAAAAATTGCACAAGAGATCTTTGAGATAGTCCCCCGAGAATTGTAAAATAATACATCTCATACCCTGGGGCCACAACACAAGGATGATAGCCCGTTCTAATCATGATGGTTGAGCCATCAATTATGTGTTCAGCTTTGCCAACTTTATCATCAACTTGCTGAAACATCTGAAAACCAAATCCATTATTAGGTTTAAATCTGTAATTATACGTTTCATCATGTCTAGTTTCATCAGGTAGACGATCTGTATCATGCTTATGAGGTGGAAAACCCGACCAACCTCCCTGCCCAACGGTATAAAGCTCATTACAAAGCAATCTTCCAACTTTATCATGATGCTTAGCGCCTAAAATATGTTTAATTTTTCTATGAGTTTTTGTATCATCAGAGCCGTACTGAACTAAATCAATTTCATTTGCTCGAACAGCAAATGGTTCAAGAGTTTTATCATACTTTGCACCAGCAATAAAAATTTCTGAATTATCTAATAAAGATGTAAATTGAGCTTTTGTATTAGAGGGAACATAAACACCTTCTGGCTCCCCATCCCACACATCAACTGTTCTAGTGCCTAATGACTCAACTTTTATTCCTTCAATTTCTACATTAATTGTTCCAGTAGCAGGTACTATACATGTTTCATAACCAGGGGTTTGATACTCAAAAGATTGATCTTTATTTAATTTTACTATGTTAAAGTAATTTAAAGGAACTCTGCTGTCCTCAATATCTACAATTGGCTTGTTCTTATTATCAAATGGTGGAATATGCATATTATTCTCCTTCATTAATTTTATTATATTTCATAAATTCTAAAATTTCATTTAAATTTGGCATTGCTGGCGCACAACCAACTTTTGTTACTACAATAGCTGCTGCGGCTGAACCTATTTCTATAGATTTTTCTAAGTCATTATTCTTTAAAATTGATCCTATTAATGATCCCATAAATGCATCGCCGGCTCCAGTAGGTTTTAAAGGCTTAACGGGAAATATTCCCTTTTTAATTACTTTGTTCATTGCAAAAGTAATAGAGCCTTTTTCACCTTTTTTATAAATAATTAAGCTTACATTTTTAGCTAATTGTCTAGCATGATCCAAACCATTGTTGTAATCACCAGCTAATACTCCAAACTCATCATCATTTCCAATTACACCACTACATTTACTTGCTGCTAAATTATAAACTTCTTTTGCTTTTCTTGATGACTCCCAAGTATATGGTCTATAATCAATGTCCATAATTACAGGAATATTATTTTTATTTGCTATATCTAAAGCATATAAAGTAGCACTTCTCGAAGGCTCAGCTGCTAAAGAAGTTCCAGTAATTAATAAACAATCAAAATTTTGTATATTAGCATTTTCAACATCATCTTTATTTAAAAATAAATCAGAAGCTTTATGTCTATAAATAATTGATTGATGATCTTTAATTGTGGTTTCAACAACAGCAAAAGAAATTCTTGATTCATTTTTTTCAAATTCTACTAATTTGTTTTTAACGCCATAATGATTTAGTTGATTAATAGCCAATTTGCCTAAAGCATCATCAGATACTCTGGTCAGTAAATTACAATTACCTCCAAATAAAGTTAATTGGACACCCATATTTGCAGAAGACCCTCCAAGATGAGTAATAAAGGATTTGGCATTTTCAGTTTTAGTCCCCGGTGGATCAGGATAAATATCAATTCCAGCTCTACCTATGAGTAAAAAATTATTTTTTTGAATTTTCGAAATTAAAAATTCAAACGACATAAAATTATTTATTTTTCATATCAATAAAGTCAGCATCATATTTAAAAGGATCAATTGAATCTATACATCCAATATTTATTGCTGCCCCATTTGGATCACTTCTCCTATGATGATGAGTATAGATTCCACAAATCTTACAAAAAAAATGTTCAGCAATCATTGTATTAAATTTGTAAGAAGTTAAGTTTTCTTTTCCTTTAAGAATATTTATTGCTTCTTTAGGAACCATACACATTTTAGCGTTTTTTCTTATACAAATAGAGCAGTTACATTGTTTAATGATTTCTAAGTCTGTTAAAACTTCTAATTGAACAGCTCCACAATGACAGTTTAAATTATATTTCATTTTATTTAACTATATTATAATATTTAATATAATTAAAGTTAATAAAGTATGAACGAAAGCAAGATTCAAGGTCAAATTATACGACCATTTTCACCAGCTATAGGTAAATATAAATTATCAGATGATACAATAACTAAACTCAACAATCATATTGATGAAATATTGAAAGATGAAAATAAAATTGATGAATTATACCATGGCAAACAATTAGCAGGGGAAATTAAATATGAAATTAGATTAACAAAAGAATTTCTTGATCAAAATTTAAAAGATGTTCTTTATAATTTTGTATTTAATTTTGTAAAATCAACATTACAAAAAGAAATTAAGAAATTTGATTTAAAATCTAGTTGGGCTGTTTGTCAATTTGAAAGTGATTATAATCCAATTCATTGGCATGATGGACATCTGTCTGGAGTTATGTACACAAAAATACCAAAGGATTTAGGCTCATCATACAAAGATCAAAATAAGAATGGAAAAATTGCATTTATTCATGGATCAACACAGCTTTTAGTTTCCTCCGTGTATGATATTAAACCTAAAGTTGGAGATTTATTTATATTTCCTAGTTATATGATGCATACAGTCTATCCGTTCTTTTCTGAAGAGGAAAGAAGATCAGTTTCTTTCAATGCTTTTATAGATGAGGAGGCAGCAAAATTTTAATATTTGGCGCGCCCGAAATGATTCGAACATTTGACCTACCGCTTAGAAGGCGGTTGCTCTATCCACTGAGCTACGGGCGCATAGTTTGCATTTATCATAGTCTAAAAAATAAAGAAAGAAATTATACTTAATGTGTCCAAGGCTCTTTTCTATTTGTATCAAAATTTGAAGCATAACTTTTTGGTTTAATTTTTCTTTGCTTTGGTTCTTCAACAAAATATTGATAATTATTTTTTTTTGCCCATTCAATAGCTTGCTCTTTTGTATCAAAAAAAAGTTTAATCTGAGATTTGGTATCTAATGAACTATTCCACCCCATTAAAGAATCTTTTACTTTTTCTACTTCAGAAATATATTCAGCTAACCATAATCTAGTTTTTTTAAAACCTGATTGCATGGAAGTTTTTGAAGGTTTATAAATTTTTATAGTCATTAGATTGCTGTTTCAAAATATTTATCATTATAATCATTATAATATTTTCCACCAGATCTTATATTTTGACAAAGAACTTGTGTTTCACCTAATAATTTAGTTAAAAAGAAATTACCAGTTTCAATTTTAGATTTATAAAAACTTTCATCATGCTTTTCTAATTTTGCTAATGAAATTTCTATATAGTGTAACCAAATATAACCTAGAGAAATCAAAGATGATAAGTTTAAAAATTCTACAGCATGAGAGTTAATCTCATTTTCATCATTTAACGATTTAATATATTCAA
>CACNCW010000034.1 GCA_902619055.1 uncultured Alphaproteobacteria bacterium | reverse complement strand
TCTGGACCAAGAAATATTAGTACTGCATTGATGCGATCTTTTGAAAATAGAAAAGACACAAAAGTTTATGATGAACCTTTTTATGCATATTATTTAAAAAAAACTAACTTAAATCATCCAATGAAAGACGAAATTATAGATCACTATCATACAAATGAAGATGAAATTATTAATTTAATCACTAAAGAAGATAATAAGTATAAAATATTCTATCAAAAACATATGACTCATCATATTTTAGATGAAACACGCTTAGATTGGATTAACAAAGGTATAAATTGCTTTTTAATCCGTGATCCTGCTAAAGTAATTGTCTCTTATTTAAAAAAAAATACTTTAAAATCAATTCAAGATGTAGGTTTTAAAAAACTTTATGAAATTTTCAAATTATTAAATTCAAAAGAGCCCATAGTAATAAACTCTGATTATTTATTAGCAAGTCCTGAAAAGTATTTAAAAATTTTGTGTCAAAAATTAAATTTAAATTTTGATCAAGATATGCTTAATTGGCCAAAAGGTTATAGAGATACAGATGGTATTTGGTCTAAAGTTTGGTATCAAGATGTAATCTCCTCTACTACTTTTAACACCAAAAATTCTAAAAAAAATATTGTGCCAAAAACTTATGAAAATATTTATAAAGAATGTTTAGAGATATATGAAGAAATTAATAAGTACGCAATTATAGTATGAATAAAGAAGATATTCAAGAAGCATCAAAAATTTTATTTGAACATAGGTTAAATAAAACTGGTTTAAGTTCTTTAAAAAATCTAGAACCTCAGACAATTGATGAGGCTTATGCAATTCAAGATAATTTAAAACTAAGATACTTAGAACTGAAAGATAATTTCTGTATTGGAAAAAAAGTTGGATGCACATCTGTAGCTGCACAGAAACAAATGAATATAAAAGAACCCTTCCATGGAAATCTATTTTATCGATACAGTTCAAAAAATATTAATTTATTAAATTCTAAAAATTTCTTTGAACCCTATGTTGAGCCAGAAATTAGTTTCAGAATAAAAGATGATATAAATATTTCTAAAGCACCTTTCAAATTTAAAGACTTAGATTATTTATTAGATGGTTTATTTTGTTCAATTGAAATAGTTGATTTTAGATTTAGAAAACCATTATCAGAGATTGGTGCCTTAAATGTAATATCGACTAATGGAGCCTCAGAATTTTGGATACGTGATGAAAATTTAATTAAAATTAAAGATGTAGATCTTAACAATTTTGAAGTAAGTTTATTAATAAATGACACAATTGTAGATACTGGAAATACAAAAAATGTATTGGATAATCCATTAAATGCAGTTCTTTGGCTGATAAACAATCTTGCAGAAAAAGGCGAGCCAATGCTTAAAGGTCAGTTTATTAGTTCTGGATCTTGCACTAAAGCATTTAGGATTTATCCTAAAAGTAAAATTAAAGCTGATTTTAATCAATTAGGTTCAATTGAATTTGAATATATTTAAGTTATTTAATTATTATGGAAACAAAAGTTTTTTATAACAAATCATGCAGTATTTGTAGTTTTGAAATTAATCACTATAAAAAAACTAAGAATAATATTGAGTGGGTAGATATAAATAATGTAAATGAATCAAAAATAGAAACAAATAAAAATGCAAAAGAACTTTTAAGACGTCTACATACAAAAAAAAATAATAAAGTTTTTTCAGGAGTTGATGCTTTTATTGAAATGTGGTTAGAGATACCAAAATACAGGTTTTTGGCAAAAATTATTAGAAAACCAATAATATATCAGATTTCTTGGGTTATTTATGAAGCTTTTGCATTAATTCTATTTTACAAAAACAAGAATCAACTAAATAAATTAGAAAGAATTTAAATGAATAATTATTTTGAGTTATTAGAGAAGTTAGTACTGACAGTACTTATTGTTTGCACAATCATAGCGATTGGAATGGAAATACAAGGTATGATTGCAAATTACAAAGTTACACTTGCAGACATTCTTTTGTTATTTATTTATATTGAAATTATTGGAATGATCAAAGAATACTGGGTTTCTAAAATGATTAGAATGAGCTACCCTCTTTTCATTGCAATGACAGCTCTAGCCAGAATGATAATTATGCAAAGAAAAGATGTAGATCCATCTGCATATGTGTATGAGTCTGTAGCAATATTGATATTAGCAATCGCAATTGTAGTATTAAGAGTGCGTCACATGGAAATACTTAATAGGCGCTCTAAAAAATTACCTGACGATTAATTAATATTAAAATGTTAAAATCAAATATCAGCTTTGCTGAAGAGCAACTCCTATCTTATTTGCCAAAAACTGGAAAATATTATGAAGCAAATAGAAATTACAGTGAAGACAGATCTAATAATAATACTACATCTCTATTATCTCCCTTCATAAGATATAGGCTAATTTCTGAAGAACAAGTTTTGGGGGAAGTCTTAAAAAAATATGATCTTAGAGAATGTGAGAAATTTATCCAAGAAATTTATTGGAGAACTTATTGGAAAGGCTGGCTTGAACATAGACCTTCGGTTTATTCTGATTATTTAGAAGATAGAAATAAATTAATTGAAGAATTTGGTAATAAAAAATTTTATTTAAATGCAATTTCTGGAAATACAAATCTATCATTTTTTAATAATTGGGTAAATAATCTTAAAGAAAAAGGATACTTGCATAACCATGTAAGAATGTGGTTTGCCTCAATTTGGATTTTTACTCTTAATTTACCTTGGCAACTTGGAGCAGATTTTTTTATGCAACATTTATTGGATGGCGATCCAGCATCTAATACTCTATCATGGAGATGGGTTGCCGGTATTCAGACTAAGGGTAAAAATTATTTGGCAAGAAAAAGTAATATAGAAAAATATAGTAATATTGAAATATCAGATAATGAAATTTTAAATGAAAATGCAAATCCTTTAATTGAAGAAAAAATTTATAATGTAAATGAACTAAATTTAAATTCTGATTATAATCTTGAAGAGATAAAATATATTTTAATACCAACTGATGAATTAAATATTCTAAAAGATTTAAATCATAAAAAAGTAAATGTTTTTACAGGTTTGCCACTAGAAGATTATAATGATCACTATTTCTCTGAAAAAATAATTAAACATATAAAAAGTATTTGTATTTCATGTTTCAGTGATGATGATTTTTATAAAAATATTAAAATTGATATTCAATTTGAAAGTTATTTTGAAAGTTTAGATAAATGGATAGAAAAATTTCAAATTCAAGAAATTTATTTACCCTATGTTACAAAGGGAAATTGGAAAAAAATTTATAAAAAAATAATTACAAAATACCCATCAATTAATTTTATAATTTTTAATAGAAAATATGATCTTAATAGTTGGATTTTTTCAAAAAAAGGTTATTTCAAATTTAAACAAAATATTCCAAATCTAATTACAAAAATTTAAATTATGAAGAATATACTTGAGATAAATAATGTAACTAAATTTTATAAAAATTCAGTTAAAGCATTAGAAAATGTAAATCTTAATATTAAAGAAGGAGAAATATTTGCTCTACTTGGACCAAATGGTGCAGGAAAATCAACACTGATAAACTCAATTTGTGGAATTGTAAATTTTAATACAGGAACAATAAAAATAAATAATATGGATATTATTAAAAATTATCGAACTACTAGAAAAATAACAGGTATTGTTCCTCAAGAATTAAATCTTGAATCTTTTGAAACTGTCTGGAACAATGTTAATTATTCTAGAGGTCTTTTTGGTAAGAAGCCTGACCATAATTATATAGAAAAGCTTTTGAAACAACTATCCTTATGGGACAAAAAAGATAATAAAATTAAAGAACTATCGGGTGGAATGAAAAGAAGGGTTCTGATAGCTAAAGCTTTATCTCACCAACCTAAATTACTATTTTTAGATGAACCAACAGCTAGTGTGGATGTTGAATTACGAAAAGACATGTGGGATGTTGTAAAAAAATTAAATCAAGATGGAGTAACAATTATTTTAACAACACATTATATTGAAGAAGCTGAAGAGTTAAGTGATAGAGTGGCAGTTATAAACGATGGTAAAATAATTTTAGTCGATGAAAAAGATAAATTAATTAAAAAACTTGGAGAAAAAACAATTAAAATTGAATTATTTGAACCTATAGAAAAAATAAATGGTAATTTATCAAAATATAATTTTACTTTAGATCAAACAAATAAAATTATCTCACATACCTATAATTTAAACTCAAACACAACTGATATTACTGAACTATTAAATGATGTAAAAAAAGATGGTTATGAAATAAAAGATATTAATACTGAGCAAAGTTCACTGGAAGAGATTTTCATCAAACTAATAAAGGAAAATAATAATGAATTGGTACGGAATTAAAGCAATATATATTCATGAAATGGAAAGGTTTAGAAGAACCTTATTTCAAAGTCTTGCCTCGCCAATAATCACAACTTCTCTTTACTTTGTAGTTTTTGGGTCTGCAATTGGTTCAAGAATTACAGAGATAGATGGAATAAATTATGGCTCTTACATCGTACCAGGAATGATTATGTTAACTATCTTGACTCAATCAATTTCAAATGCTTCTTTTGCTTTTTATTTTCCAAGATTTACAAATACTATCTATGAAATACTTGCTGCACCATTATCATCATTTGAGATAGTACTTGGTTTTGTAGGAGCCGCAGCATCCAAATCATTAATAATTGGATGTGTAATTATTCTAACAGCTAATTTTTTTGTAGATGTAAGAATAGATCACCCTCTTCTCATGATGTTTTTTTTAATTCTAACATCCATTACATTTGCTTTATTTGGCTTTATAATTGGAATGTATGCCGAGGGCTTTGAAGGATTACAAATTATTCCAATTCTAATAATTACACCGTTAGTTTTTTTAGGTGGAAGTTTTTACTCTATTAATATGCTTCCAGAATTTTGGCAGAAAATATCATTACTTAATCCTGTTTTATATTTAATAAGCGGTTTCAGATATAGTTTTTATGAAGTTTCTGATGTATCACTACTTACAAGTACATTAACTATCCTAACAATTCTAATTGGATGCATAATATTTATCACATATACATTTTCAAAAGGATATAGAATTAAAGATTAAATGATTGAAAAAAATACTAGTAATGAGTTTCAGAATAATGGAGTTGTATTACTAAAAAGAATTATTGATCAAAAATGGATTGAAGAACTAAGAAAGGGTGTTGAGCATAATTTTAAAAACCCAAGTAAATATAAATGTGTTTATGAAGAAGAAAATAATCAAGAGATATTTTATGATGATTATTGTAATTGGCAAAGAATAAAAGAGTATAGAAATTTTATTTTTAATTCTAATATTGCAAAAATTGCTGGCTCATTAATGAAATCTAAAAAAGTAAATTTATTCCATGAGCATGTTTTAATAAAAGAAAAAGGATCTAAAAAAAGAACACCGTGGCATCAAGATCAAGGGTATTACTGTGTACAAGGAAGAGATAATGTAAGCATTTGGATACCACTTGATAAAATTGATATTAATTCATCAATGGAATTTATACTAGGGTCACATAAGTGGGATAAAATATTTTTACCTACAAAATTTAAAGGTTATGATTATGATCATAAAGATAAAGAATTTGAAAAAATTCCAGATATTGAAAATAATAGAAAAGATTATGAAATAATATCCTATGAATGTGAGCTAGGAGATGCCATAGCATTTAACTATGCAACAATTCATGCTGCATATGGTAATAATTCAAATACTAGAAGAAGAGCTTTTTCAGTGAGATTTACTGGTGATGACGCAAGATATATTAAGAGGAAAGGTGAAATGTCTCCCCCATTTCCAAATATTAATCTCAAAAATAATGAGGTTTTAGATAGTGAAACTTTTCCAGTCTTAATTTCTTCTTAAGAAATATATTAATGGCAGAGCTGTTGCATACATTATTAAACTATAAATAGCAGCAGGTATCAAATAAACCGTACTTGCAAAGAAAGTATTAGCTACAACAATTGCTAAAGTTCCATTTTGTAGCCCAACTTCCATCAACCAACATCTGAATGTTTCTTTGGAAGATTTAAATGTATTAGATAATAAATAAACAATGATCATCATTATAATATTTAAAAATAACATAACCAAACCTGCTTGAGCAAAGTAAGTAATAACATTTTCTCTTTGAGATAATATTGCTCCAATAAGAACTAAAACAAATAAAATTATTGATATATTTTTTGCTATTTTTTCAAATGAAGATAGTACTCCACTTAATAAAACTCCAACAATAACTGGTATTGTAACAATTAAAAACATTTGTGATGCAACACTAAATAACGACTGTCCTTCATTAATACTTCCCATGTCAAGAACACTTAATGATATCATTAATATTAATGGAACCGTAATTACGCATAAAATACTGTTTATTGCCGTCAAAGATATTGAAAGAGCAATATTTCCTTTTGCAAATGATGTTAAAACATTACTGGTTACACCACCAGGTGCAGCTGCAAGAATCATCACTCCAATTGCAAGCTCTGGAGATAAAGGCCAAAACATAACAATTGATAATGCAACTATTGGAAGAATAATAATTTGAAAAAATAATCCGATAAGAAAATCTCTTGGTTTGAAGAAAACTCTAGTAAAATCACTGAGACTTAAACCTAAACCCAATGAAAACATAATGAAAGCTAGAGAAAGAGGCAGTATTACGTCAGTTACAATTCCCATAAAATTTATTTAACATTTGTTTGCTTATAAAAAAATATAAATTTATTTAGATTTTTGATAATTGCAATTTATCAAGTATTTCAATAGGCATTTTTACAATTTTACCTTTATCATTTACAGGAGTTATTAAAATCTTCGAATCAATTAATAAATTTTTTTCTCTAAATATAGACTGATTAAAAATTATTTTTACTTTTGAAATTTTGTGAATTTTTGTTTCAACATCTAAGATATCTTCAAAATATGCAGGTAATTTAAAATCAATATCGATATGTTTAACTACAAAGTAAAAATTAAGTGATTGGAGTAGGTTTTGATGATTATAACCCAATTTATATAAGAATTCTGACCTACCCCTCTCTAAATATTTTAAATAATTTGAATGATAAACTCTACCTGATGCATCGGTATCTTCATAGTAAACTTTAATTTTATAATTCATAATATTGATTTAGGTAATTTTTTGACATTTCAGAAAGATTAAAACCGATACCTATTGATGAATTTAATAAAAGATTACCATCTCTTATTTTGACAGCAGGTTTCAAAATATCAGTTCTGAGTGCATTTTCGTTAATATCATATTCTAAAAAACCACTTTGATTAATTGCAGACATTAAATGCGCTGAAGTAACCAAACCTACAGCACCACCTAAATAATGTAGATATAATTTATCATTAACTATTTTATCTTTTAAACTTATTATTTGAGAAATACCTCCATACCTAGCAATATCTGGTTGTAAAAATTTAATTGAAGTATCATCATTTAATTTAACAAAGTTATTTATTTGAGTAATATTTTCACCAAAGGCTAAATTTTTATGATTATTTATTAAATTAATAATTTCATTTAAAGAATTGTCGGCGTTAATTGGCTCTTCTAACCAATAATATCTGAACTGATTTAATGCTTTAATATTTGAGTTAACTTTATCTATTTTCCAAGCTTGATTTACATCAATCATATAATCTTCAGAATCACTTAAAATTTTTTCAATTGATGCTAAACTCGAAATATCATCATTTAAATCATAACCAATTTTTATTTTAAATTTTTTTATTCCTAATTTTCTTGCTTCACTAATTCTTTCTTGGTGTTCGTCTCTATTAATTCCACTAG
>CACNCW010000033.1 GCA_902619055.1 uncultured Alphaproteobacteria bacterium | reverse complement strand
GTATCAAAAATTCTGATATTGATATGTTGGATTTATTGAGTGATTGTTCAAGAAAATTTTCAATAATTTTAACTAAAATAGATAAAATATCTAATAACTATTTAGAATATCAAAAAAAATCAATTTTAAGTTTAATGCAAAATTATGAAAAATCATTTACGAAAATATATCAATCTGAGACCAAAAAAAATAATGGTATTACAGAGATTCAAAGATCTATATACGGGTTATCACAATAAATATGAAATTTGATTTTTTATCAGAGAGTGATCAGACTTATTTTATTCATAAAGCCTCAACCTTAGTTGAAGCTCTTCCATACATTCGAGAACATAGTGGTGATACCATTGTAATAAAATACGGTGGACATGCAATGGGAGATAAAAAACTGTCTGAGAGTTTTTCAAGAGATATTGGGTTATTAAAAGAAGTAGGTGTGTCACCAATTATTATTCATGGTGGAGGGCCTCAAATTGGTAAGAGACTTAAATCAAAAAATATATCAACACAATTTGTTGAAGGATTACGAGTTACTGATAAAGAAACAATTAAGGTAGTTGAGGAAGTTTTATCTAAAGATATCAATTCAGAAATAGTAGAATCTATAAGCGCCTCTGGAGGAAAAGCGATAGGAGTATCTGGTAATGATAACTTAGTCACTGCAACTAAATTGAATGTGGAAATTAAAGATAGTGATTCAAATATTGAAAAAATAGTTGATATTGGTTTTGTTGGACAACCAAAAAAATTAAACAAAGATATGCTAACTAGCTTTATAAAAAATGGTCAAATACCTGTCATATCTCCTTTAGGTAAGGATGAAAATAATTTTACATATAATATTAATGCTGACACTGTTGCGGGTTTTATAGCAGGTGAGTTACAGGCAAGTAAATTATTATTACTAACTGATGTACCTGGAATTTTAGACAAAGATGAAAAATTAATCTCATCAGTAACTTTAGAAGAAGCTAAAAATATTGCTAATAAAGAATATATTTCTGGAGGTATGAAGCCGAAAATTAATACATGTATTGATGCAATGAAAAAAGGTGTTAAAAAATCTACTATTTTAGATGGAAGAATTCCTCATTCAGTAATATTAGAGTTATTCACTGAACATGGAATTGGTACACAAATAACAAGTAATTAAATGAGCTTTAAAGATAACATCAATACCTGGATATTTGATCTAGATAACACACTGTACTCTGCAGACAGTGGAATTTTTCAGCAAGTACATAAGTTAATGGGTGAGTTTGTAGCTAAAAATTTAAATATGGAATTAGCTGAAGCAAAAAAACTACAGGCAAAATATTACAAGCAACATGGCACTACATTAAGAGGTATGATGGATAATCATGGTGTTGATCCTGATTATTTTTTAGAAGAAGTTCATAAGTTAGATTACTCAATTGTTGGTCCAAATCAAAATCTTAATGATGAATTATATAAACTTGAGGGAAGAAAAATTATTTATACAAATGCAAATAAGCAACATGTCTTAGATGTGTTAGAGAAAATAAATCTAACAAACTTTTTTGATGAAATATATGATATTAAAATGGCTGATTATATTCCTAAGCCAGAAATTTTTCCCTATGAAAAAATTATCGACTTATTTGATATCGAAGCAAATAAATCCGCAATGTTTGATGATATTGCAAAGAATTTAGTTCCAGCAAAAAAAGTTGGTTTTACACCTGTCTGGGTTGATGCTGGTTATGAGAATTTTTCCGATGATATTGAAGCATCTAAAGAATATTTAGATTTTCAAACAAGAGATTTGAGTTTATTTTTAAAAGATGTAAATGAGGGTAAAATATGAGTGATCTGGAAAAAATTATAAATGATGCCTTTGAGGAGAGAGATAATATTAATGTCAATACTGCAGGTGATATTAGAAATGCAGTAGATGAAACTTTAAACAAACTTGATAGTGGAATCTTAAGGGTTTGTGAAAAAATTAATAATGAATGGCAAGTTAATCAATGGATTAAAAAGGCAATTCTTTTAAGTTTCAGATTAAATGATAATGAAATTATTAAAGCATCACATGCCACTTGGTTTGACAAAGTAGAAAGTAAAACTACAAATTGGACTAAAGATGATCATCTGAAAGCTGGATTTCGATATGTACCAGACGCTGTTGTAAGAAAATCTGCATTTATTGCTAAAGGTGTTGTTTTAATGCCTTCTTTTGTAAATCTTGGTGCATATGTCGATGAAGGAACAATGATTGATACTTGGGCAACAGTTGGCTCATGTGCACAAATAGGTAAAAACTGTCATATTTCTGGAGGTGCTGGTATTGGCGGTGTACTTGAGCCTCTTCAAGCAAATCCTGTGATTATTGAAGACAATTGTTTTATTGGAGCTAGAAGTGAAGTGGCTGAAGGTGTTATTGTTGGTGAAGGTGCGGTTTTATCAATGGGTGTATTTATTGGAGCATCTACAAAAATAGTCGATCGATCAACTGGGGAAATTCATATGGGAAAAGTTCCAGCGTATTCAGTTGTGGTACCAGGTACATTACCAGGAAAAAAAGAAGGGAATATTAATCCTTCTTTATACTGTGCTGTTATTGTTAAAAGAGTTGATGAAAAAACTAGAAGCAAAACATCAATCAATGATCTTTTAAGAGATTAATGTCGGAAATTAATTTTGATCCAGTTACTCTTACACAATCCTTAGTTAAATGTGCAAGTGTAACTCCAAAAGATGAGGGCGCTTTAACAGTCGTTGAAAATCATCTAAGTGCTATAGGATGTGACTGTCATCCATTAACTTTCTCTGGAAACAATTCTTATGAAGTAAAAAATTTATTTGCAACGATAGGAAATGAAGGAAAGCATTTTGCTTATGCTGGTCACACAGATGTAGTTCCAGTAGGAAATGAAAGTTCTTGGAAATATCCTCCTTTTTCAGCAAAAATAGATGATGGTAAACTTTATGGAAGAGGTAGTGAAGATATGAAAAGCAGTGTTGCTTGTTTCATCAGTGCCGCTAAAAGATTTGTAGATAAATATAAAAATATTCCAGGTAAGATTTCATTTATTATTACAGGAGATGAAGAAAGAGATTCTGTAAACGGCACACCAAGAATTTTAGAATGGGCAAGTAAACAAAATTATAAATTTGATCATTGTCTTGTTGGTGAACCAACTTCTAAAAATGAGGTCGGCGACAAAGTAAAAATTGGAAGAAGAGGATCAGTTAGTTTCTTTTTTCAGGTAAAAGGTATTCAAGGACATACGGCGAATTCTCATTTAGCTGAAAATTCTTCACATCACTTAGTGAGTTTATTAAATAGTATATTAGAAGAGCCGCTAGATGAAGGTAATGAAAATTTTTTACCAACATCAGTTCAAATCGCTACTATTGATATTGGCAATCCTGTTCAAAACGTAATTCCAGAATTAGCTAGGGCAACGGTTAATATTAGATTTAATGATATGCACTCATCTAACTCACTTATAAAATGGATTGATAATAAAATAGAAAAGATTTTCTCTAAACTGGAAAACGCTAGTTGCACTTATACATATGATGCAACAGCTGAATCATTTTTGAATAAAGCTGGTGATTTATATAATATTATTTCAAAATCAATTTCTGATATTACAGGCAAAAATAGCCCGCCTGAGCAAGCAACCGATGGTGGTACTTCTGATGCAAGATATATAAAGAACTATTGTGAAGTAGTAGAGTTAGGTCTTAGAAATCAAACTCTTCATAAGGTAGATGAATTTGTTTTTGTTGAAGATATTATTAAATTAGAGAGTATTTATTTTAGAATTTTAGAAAATTATTTTGATGTTAATTAATATCCATCAGAAGGATTAACATCTGATTTTACATTTTTATTTTTTCTTAGTTTTTTATATTTGGAGTACATGTATTTAATAGATGGCTCTATAGCTGTTACACCTGCCACGTGTGGAGTAATTGTTACATTTGGTAGTTTCCAAAATTGACTACTTGATTTTAAAGGTTCATCTTTAAAGACATCCAAATAAGCGTAAAAATTTTTATTTTTCTTTAAATGATTTAGAAGATCTTTCTCTTCAATTGCATTACCTCTACCTATATTGATTAAGCAAGAATTTTTTTTCATATTCTTTAAAAACTTTTTATCTATTATATTATTTGTTTGAGGTGTTGATGGTAAAATAGAAACAATAACATCAGAGCTTTTAATAAAACTTATAATATTTTTACCAGTATATATTTTTATATTTTTAACTTTTGTTTGATTTTTTTTATATGCAATAACATTATAATTTAATTTATTTAGTAATCTTGCAATATGATTACCAAGAAAGCCTAAACCTAAAATACCTACTGTTAAATTTTTATTATCAATTGGTGTCCTTTCTCCAGACCAGTATTGTTTGATTTGAGAATTTTGAAAAATTTTAAAATTTAATTGATAATTTAGTATTTGAGCTAAAGAATAATTTGCAATTCTCTCCCCCATTTCTTCATCTTTTATTCTGACTATGGGAATTTTTTTATTATAATTTTTAAGTTTTAGAATGTGATCTACTCCAGCTCCCATAGAGAAAATAACTTGGAGATTTTTTAGTCTTGAAAGAATATTATCTGGTAGATTCCAAATAATTGCACAATTTACATCATGAAAATTTTTATAATCTTTTATAGAAATTATTTTTTCATTTTTAAAATATTTTTTTAATGTTTTTTTCCAAACATCAATTTTATCAAAAGTTGTGTTATGAAATAAAATAGTCATTGAATATCATCTATTAACTTATTGTATTTTACTACTTGTTTTTCCCAGATTAATTCATTTTCTGCTCTATTTTTTGCATTTTGTCCTAATTCAATTCTATTTTGTTTGTTCTCAACTAAATTCTTAATTGATTCATCTAATTCATTAAAATTATTAATAATTAAACCTGTTTTATTATGCAATACAGCTTCAGGAGTACCTCCAACATTTGAGGCAATTGAAGGAATTCCATATTGTGCTGCTTCAATGTAGGCGATTCCAAAACCTTCAATAGAATTTGCATGAGTTTCATCTATTGTCGGCATTATCATAATATCAGTCTTAGAAAAAATGAATTTTTTTTGATTTTCATTTATTGTTCCAACTAACTTCACATTTGATTCTAGATTATAATTTTTTATTTCTTTCTTTATATTCTCTAACTGATCACCTTCACCAGCAATTATATATTGAATATTTGGATAAATTTTTTTTAAATTAAAAATAGATTTAAGAATATACGAATGTCCTTTTCTTTTTTCTAGTCTGGCAAGAGTAAGCAACGTTGGATAACTATCGTCTAAATCTATTGCTTGTTCTATAATATCCTTAGTAGATTTTACACCTGGATAGATAACCTCAATTTTTTTAAAGTTTTCACTTATTTTTGAAAGTAAGTTTTTAGTATATGATGAATTGACCACTAATGCGTTTGCTAATTCTAAAACTTTCTTTATTCGTTTATGATGATTATCGTTTTTGATTATTATTTCGTTTCCATGTACAAGACTAATAATTGGGATTTTTTTTTCTTTTAAAAAATTAATTGGTAACTCAAGACTTTTCCAGCTATCGGTGATGACTGCTTTAATATTATTTGAAGAACAAATATTTTTAAGTTGATTAAATTTATTTCTTTTTCTTAAAAATTTTAAACCCTTAAATCTTAATATTGAAAAATTTTTATTGTTTTTATCAAATTCTAAATCTTTAGTGCTGTCTTGTTGGTCAGCTAAAACCTTTACATTATGTTTATGACTTAAATTTAATGCTATGTCATGCATCAATGTTTCAATTCCCCCTACTCTAGATGGAAAACATTGTGTTAAAATTATTATCATTGAAAGTTATAATATTATAAAATCTATGAAGTATTAATGTACAAAGTCAATCAGGAACAATTAATTTTAATTATTATTAAATAATTTAAGTACATTTAAATTTTTAAAATATTTATATATGCATATTTTGCATATTAAAATTCATATTTTTATACTTTGATTGCATAGAATAATTACTATTTTATAATTGAAAGGAAAAATAATGATTAATGTTTTTAACTTTTTTAACAAAGTTTACGAGGATTTAAGCGACAAAAACTACAATAATGATGAGGATTTAGTTAAATATTTCAAATCTGAGTACGGTAAAGAATGGAAAATTGAATTAGATAAGCATCTCCTAAGAACTGAATTTGATATCAATAAGAAAGCCGCATAATTGGCGGCTTTAACTAAATTTCAGAAGTTACCTTTTTAAGCCAATCTCTTTCTTGATTATCAAGGTGCGTGTGCAATTTTTCATACACCTTTCTATGATATTTATTTAGCCAATTTCTTTCAATTTGATCAAGCATGCTACTTTCAATGAGATCCAGATCTATTGGGCACCACGAGATATTTTCAAAATATAATTTCTTATCATTATTCTTTTTTATCACGACTAAATTTTCTATTCTTATACCATATTCATTTTCTTTATAGTATCCAGGTTCATTGGATAAAATCATTCCTGGAAGCAACTCAATGCTATCAAACATTGATTTTTTTGCAATACGTTGTGGGGCTTCATGGACACTCAAAAAACTTCCTATACCGTGACCGGTACCATGATCATAATCTAAATTAATTTCTTGTAGACTTTTTCTTGCTAGATAATCAATATCAGTTCCTTTTGTTCCCTTTTCAAAAACATGATTTGATAATGCAATATGACCTTTAAGAACTCTCGTAAATCTATCTTTTTGTTCTGTTGTTGCTTCACCTAAAATTATAGTTCTTGTTATATCGGTTGTTCCATCAAAATATTGCCCACCTGAGTCAACAAGATAAATATTATTATCTGAGAAAGATGATTTTCCTTCTTCAGTAACACGGTAATGAGGAAGGGCTGCATTTTGATCAATTGCTGATATTGTATCAAATGATAGAGAATAAAATAATTCATTTTTTCTTCGTAGATTTTCTAAATGATTTGCAACACTGATTTCATCATTTGATTTAGGATCCATGATATTTTTTAACCAATAAATATATTTGGAAATACTAACGCCATCTCTTATATGTGCTTTTTTTGCTCCATCAAGTTCAGTTTCATTTTTGATAGCTTTTAACAAAATACATGGATTTGCTAAATTTTTAGTATTAATTTTTTGTTTTCTTAAAAGATCTAAAAAATAAAAAGTGGTGGAGTTAAAATCTAAACCAATTGATTCGGATGAATTAATATTGTTAAAAATTGATCCGATATTTTCAATATTATTAATATTTATTAGTGTTTGGATTTCTTTTTTTAGAATTTCTGGCATTGAAGACTCTTTAATATACAAAGAGTGTTTATTATTTTTTGAAATTAGAAGATAAGAATAAAGCAACGGTGTATATTTTATATCATCTGCTCTTAAATTTAAAAGCCAAGCAATATTATCAAGCCCAGAAACAAAGTAATGATCAATTTCATTTTGATCTAAAAATTTTTTTAAAATATCTAATTTCTCACTTCTGCTCTGACCAGCAAAACTTGTTGGATGATCAAATATATCTGTATACTGAGTTTTTGGTTGATTTTCCCATATTAAATCAACATAATTTTTATCTATTAGTTGGAGTTTAGATGTTGAATTCTCTAACATTTTAACCACTTTTTCAATCTCTATAATTGAATGAAGAGTTGGATCTAATGCAATTTTATATTCTTCTTCTAATAAAATTTTTTCTAAGTCTGTCCAAAAGCTATTTAGATGTTTTGGCTGAATCTCTTTGGCATTAATTTGAGTATTTGCTTGAAAAGTATATCTTCCATCAACATACAAGAAGGCATCTGTTGGTGTTATAATTGCTCTTCCTGCTGAACCAGAAAAGTTTGTTATAAAATTTAATCTTTCTGCATTTGGGGAAATATACTCATTTAAATATTCATCACTTCTATTAATGACAAAAATATCGGTATCTTTTTCTTTTAATAGATTTTGTAATTTTTTTAAATTTGATTGATTCATTATAACTTATTAAATAAACTTAGATCGATATTACCACCAGAAATCATAACTATAATTTTTTTATTTTTAACATCAATTTTATTATTTAATGCTGCTGCAGCTGCAACTGCTCCTCCTGGCTCCACAACTATTTTAAGTTGTTCAGCTAACAAAATTATAGTTTTTGCTACTTCTTCATCAGAA
>CACNCW010000032.1 GCA_902619055.1 uncultured Alphaproteobacteria bacterium | reverse complement strand
TAATTTCAAACATTAAAATTAATTGTATTGGTGTTTGGGACAAAGACAAGAATAGGTCAAAAATTGATTCTGATAAACTGCAATGTAAGAATTATGATAACTATGTTGATTTATTGAAAGAACCTAATTTAGATGGTGTTATAGTATGTTCAGAAACTAATTTGCACTATGAATTAGTTAAAAAAATTACCGAGAATAAAAAACACTGTTTTATAGAAAAACCTTTGGGAATAGGAAAAAAAGACTCTTTTGAAATGGCAAATCTTATTGAGTCTTCAAAAATTATTTTTCAAACTGGATATTTCATGAGAAGCAATCCTGTTTACATAAAGCTTAAACAATTAATCACTGATAATTATTTTGGCGAAATTTCAAGAATTCGACTCATTAATTGTCACGATGGTCTTATGAGGGATATTTTCAAAAACTATCAATGGATGACAGATCCTAAGGTTGCAGGCGTTGGAGCTTTTGGTGATTTAGGAACACATGTTTTAGATCTTCTTTTATGGTTTTTTTCTGATGTTGAGTCAGTGAGCGCAACCTTTACAAAAGTATATAATCAATATCCAGATTGTGAAGAAAGTGGAGAAGCTTTAATAAAATTTAAAAGTGGGTTGATAGCTAGTATTGCTGCGGGATGGATAGATGTAGCGCAGCCATACACTATTTTTGTAAGCGGTACAAAAGCTCACGCAAGAACAACTAATGAGCAATTAATTATAAATGAAAATAAGGAAGGTAAAAAAATAGAAAGAATAGAAGAAAATTTACCAGAAACATTACCACATGCATTTGATTTGTTTCTCAACTCATTAATTGATAACAATACTAAAAACCTAGTTACTCCTACAGAAGCAGCATTGAGAAGTAGTATAATGGAATCAATTTACCAATCAGAAAAAGAAAAAAAATGGATAAATATCTAAATTAAAAAATATAATTATGAGTAAAATAAAAGTTGGCATTATTGGCGTCGGTGGCATTGCAAAGTTACATGTACCTGGTTGGCGCATGTCAGAACATGCAGAATTAATAGCAGGTTCCGATATTAATAATTCTATTCTTGAAGATTGGGGTAATATAAATCAAATAAAAAAATTATATCTTGATCCCTTAGATATGATTAATGATCCAGATATAGATGTAATAGATATTTGTGCGCCTAATAACTATCATTGTGATTTAGCAATTAAAGCAATGCAAGCAGGCAAAGATGTTTTATGTGAAAAACCCTTAGCTCCAAATGCCTCACAAATAAAAAAAATGATTGAAGTAAGAGATCAAACGAAAAAAAAATTAATGTGTGCTCAACACTTTAGGTTCAGAAAAGATTCTCAATTAATAAAAGATCAATCCAAATCAATTGGTTCGATATATCATGCACGCTCTTGGATGCTTAGAAGAAATTTTTTACCAGTCTCACTTGGTTTTTTAAAAAAAGAAAATTCAGGAGGAGGGCCTTGTATTGATATAGGGGTGCACGTATTAGATTTAACTCTTTGGTTTATGAACAATCCAGAACCACTTTCTGTGACGGGTGTGTCAAAAACAGAATTAGCAAAGCAGCCAAATTCTTTTAGTTACAATGGAGAGTACGATAAGGAAGCAATGAACGTTGAGGATTTTGCAGCTGCGTTTGTTAGGTTTAAAAATGGTGCAACCTTGATGCTTGAAGTATCATGGATGCTTCATCATAAACTACCAGAAGATAAAATAGAAGATATGCAGGTATGGTTATACGGAAGAGAAGCTGGTTTGCATTGGCCTAATTGTGAGATTATAAAAAATGATATCAATTCTCAAACTCACATAACTAAAAAAATTGAAGGAAATTTAAAAGACACTATTGAACCTCATGCCAAAGAATGTATCGAGTTTGCAGAGTTTGTTGCAAACGATCAACCAGTTACTATTCCGGCTGAACACTCTCTACAAGTAATGAAAATTTTAGATGGAATCTATAAAAGTCAAGAAATAGGAAAAGAAATTATTTTAGAATAATAGACTATGATTAATGAAAAATAATTTATTTTTAGCTGTTATATTATCACTTTCAGGTTTGTTTTTATTGGATTGTATGGGGATTGCGATAAAGTTTTTGCGAAATGACTATCCAGCAGCTCAACTTTCTGTTTTTCGAAATTTATTTGGGATGATCCCATGTGTTATTGCTCTATATTTCTCACAAGATTGGCATCGAAACGGTAGACAAATAAAAATAACACAATGGAAGCTAGGATTATTCCGTGGAGTATTTGTAGCATTGGCTCAATTATGTCTCTACACTTCTTATGCTTACCTCCCATTTGCTTTAGTCGCTACCATGGAATACACAGGACCTATGATGGTTACTCTTCTTGCTATTCCTATACTAGGTGAAAAATTTGGTTGGTACAAAATGAGTGCAGTAATTTCTGGTTTTGCAGGTATCGTTTTAATTATGCAACCTTGGTCATCAGATTTTAATTATATGTTACTACTTCCTATACTTGCAGCTTTGGGATATTCATTAGCAAGAGTAACTTCTTTAAGTTTTGAGGATCATGTTCCTTCACCACTTATTAACTTATACGGTCAAACAGGGACAATCATCGTTGCATGTATGTTAGTAATGTTTTTTGGTATGTGGGAAAATTTTAAAAGTATAAATGATTTCTTAGTAGTTTGTGTAATGGGGGTTGCAGGAGGATCTGGAACTTTACTTTTAATATATGGTGCTAGAAAAGCAGAACTTAGTAAAATTATGCCATTTGATTATATCGAGATATTTTTTGCACTTATTTTAGGTTGGATATTTTTTGCAGAATGGCCAGTTGATCAACTCTTCCCAGGCGCTTTTTTCATAGTTTTAGGTGGATTAATCATTTATCTTCAACAAAGAAAAAATGATTTTCAAAGATTAAGGAAAACATAATGAAATATAAAATTACCAAACTTCAAAATGATAAAGGTTTAGATATTGATATAGTTAATATTATTAACTCAAACAATTATAGTTTTAGTTTTTATACTTATGGTGGTTATATGAGTGAAGTTTGTATTCCAACTTCTTCGAATGTTTCTGAAGCAGAGGATGTTTTATTAGGTTATGGTAATTTAGATGATTGCCTGGAAGCTCATGGATATTTTAATTCAATTATTGGAAGAGTTTGTAATAGAATAGGGCAAAGTAAATTTACTCTTAATGGGAAAGAATATAATTTATATTCTAATACCGAACCTGATCATCTTCATGGTGGAGAGGTAGGTTTCAATAAAAAGATTTGGAAAATAGCCGATATTAAAAAAACAAGCCAAAGTATAAAAGTAGAGCTCACTTACCAGTCTAAACATTTAGAAGAAAATTATCCAGGCAACTTAAATTGTAAAACTATTTACGAACTTAATAATAATAACGAAATTCTTATTTCCTTTAATGCTACTACAGATCAAGATACTATTGTTAATATGACTAACCATAACTATTGGAATTTCCATGGCCATAAAGATAATTATAAAAATATTACTGACCATGTTGTAAGAATATCATCTAATCAAATTTGCGAAACTGACGAGGGATCAATTCCTACTGGTAAATTATTCGAAGTGGTTAATACAAAATATGATCTTAATAATTCATTTGAAATAAATAAATCTTTTTTAGAAGGCGGTGGGATTGATCACAATTATGTTCTTAAAAATCATTCAATTGATAAATCTATTGCTTCCATCTATAGTAAAATTACTGGCATGGGAGTAGAATACTCAACTGATCAACCTGGAATACAATTTTATACTGGTAACATGATGAAGGAGTCATACAACGGAAAACATGATAGAAATTATGGTTTACAATACGGCATGTGTTTAGAGACACAAATCTTCCCTGATGCTATTAATCAACCAAATTTTCCATCAACTATATTAAAAAAAGGTGAAAAATATACTTCAAATACTAAAATAAAATTAAGAAATGATTTTAAATAAATTAATTTATTGTTTAATCATTTTATATCTATAGACATCAAAAAAAAATGAAAATCAGTAAAAAAATTATCGATAATTTAAAAAAGGGTGGTGTAGATTTTTACTTAAGTGTTCCTTGTAAGTTATTAGCTAACATGATTGATATTCTTGAAAAAGATAATGATGTTTACTATTCGACTGTACCACGTGAGGAAGAAGGTATGGGTATCTGTGCTGGAGCTTATTTAGGAAATAAATTCCCTTGTATAATGATGCAGAATACAGGAATAGGAAATTCAGTGAATGCAATTGTTTCTTTATTGCAATTATATCAAATGCCTGTTGTTTTTCTAATTAGTTACAGAGGTACACCAGGTGAGCCAGTAGGAGCACAAGGTGGAATGGCTAAAATAACTGAAGATATTTTACAAACGTTGAGAATACCTATATTGCATTGCTCTTCTGAAAAAGAATTAGATAAAATTTCAACATTTACCAAACATGCCAAAGTTGTTGAATCACCAGTAGCTATTTTATGTGATTTCAATTTAATGAAAGATGATAAATGAACCGTTTTGATTTATTAAATAAGTTACAAAATATTCTTAAAGATAACTTAGTTATTTGTAATATAGGTCTTCCATCCCAAGAATTATATAAAATTAGTGATCAGCCAAATTTTTTTTATATGTTAGGCAGTATGGGCTTATCATCTTCTATTGGCTTAGGCTTGGCACTATCCCAAAATAAACACGTCATTAGTATAGATGGTGATGGATCAGTTTTAATGAATATGAATACCCTAGCAACAATAGGTAATAGAGCGCCATCAAACTATACTTTATTGATAATTGATAATGGTTCTTATGGATCAACAGGAGATCAACGAACATTTACTGATGAGAAAACTTCCTTAAAGGATGTTGCATTAGGAGCTGGCTGCAAAAATGTGGTTGAATGTTCTGGTGAGGAAACAGTTAATGAATTGAACAAAGCCATTGATGATAAAGATAATTCATATGTAATAATTTCAAAGATCAATTCTGGGAATGTTAAAATTGATCCAATTCCACTCAATCCTATAACTATAAGAGATAGGTTTAGAAAGTTTATTGGTAAAGTTAAATACCTTTAATTAATATTTTATGATCATTTGCGTAGGATCAATATTTACAGATTACATAAGTAGGATAAATAAATTTCCAAAAAAACCAATTAAAGTTTTTTCTAGAGGTATTGATAAAAGATTAGGTGGTTCAGCAGCAGTATCGGCATTTACTGCAAAAATTTTGGGCTCTGAATCAAAATTCATAGGAAAATTTGGAGATGATGATTCATCAATCTTTTTAAAAAGTGAATTAAAAAAATTTTCAATTAATACTAGTAAGTCAATTTTTATAAAAAAATGTCAGTCTTCGCAAAGCTTTGTAATTGAGGATACAAAAGGTGAAAGATTACTAGCAGCATATAATGATCCAAAATTAATTGATTATAAGAAAATACCCAAATTAAATTTTAAAAAAAAGGATATTTATTCAATAGATATGAGATGGATAGATATGGCTTCTTATATTGCTATTAATACCAATAAAAAAAATATTAAATGTGTTGCTGATCTAGATAATTTTAAAAATTCAAATAATATTTCTGAAATCGTTCACAAAGCTTCTCACCCTATATTTTCTGAAGAAGGTTTGAAAACTTATAAAAAAAACATCAATATGCAAAAAGCTCTTTTTCAAATATTCAATGAAACAAATAAATTTGTTGCAGTTACTATGGGATCAAAAGGTGTTTATTGGGTTGAAAATAACTCATTATATCATTGTAATGTTCCAAAGGTAAAAACCGTTGAAACGAATTGTGCAGGAGATGTTTTTCATGGTGCTTTTGCAACAGCTCTATCATTAAATAAATCAAACTCTCAAAGTATTCAATTAGCAGCAGCTACTGCAACTTTAAAATGCATGAAAGCTGGAGGCATATATTCAATACCAAATTTAAACAACGTAAAAAAGTTTTTAAAAAAATTGAAAATTAGAAAAATTAAATGACAAAAATTTTAATTACAGAATTTATAGATTCACAATCATTGCAAAAAATAAATAAAAAATTTGATGTAATTTATAAAAAAGATGCTTGGCAAAATAAAGATTTTTTGGAGAAAGAAATTCAGAAATTTGATGGTATCATTGTAAGGAATAAAACAAGTTTAGATAAGAAAATTTTAATAAATGCGTCAAATTTAAAGTTTATAGGAAGATTAGGTGTTGGTCTTGATAATATAGATACAGAATACTGTAAAAAAAATAATATCATTGTTCAGCCAGCAACAGGTATGAATTCCGACTCTGTTGCAGAATACGTTGTGAATTCTTCTCTTACATTATTAAAAAAAACTCACATTATTAAAGAACAAACTATACAAGGAAAATGGCCAAGAACATCAATTGTTACAAAAGAACTAAAAGGAAAGATTCTTGGTCTAATAGGTTTAGGGGATATTTCAAAAAAAGTTTTAAATCTTGTAAATGTTTTTGATGTTACCTGCATTGCATATGATCCTTTTATAACTTCGAAACAAATGGAGGCAGAAAATGTTAAGAAAGTATCATTCGATGAAATTCTTAATTTGGCCGACATAATTTCTATTCATGTCCCATTAAATAATGAAACAAAGCATCTATTTGACAGACAAGCTTTTATTAGAATGAAAAAACAACCAATTATAATTAATTCTTCTAGGGGTGGCGTCATCAATGAGAAAGACTTAATTGATGCTTATAAAAATAAATATATCTCTGGTTTTGCATTAGATGTTTTTGAAAATGAACCAGTAAATGAAGCATTTTATAACAATATTACAAATGATATGAATTGTATCTTAACACCTCATATCGCAGGTGTAACTGCGGAATCAAACGTTAGAGTAAGTAATTTTATAATTGATAAAACAAATAAATTTTTTGAAAATTTTAAAGATTAAATTCACTCATCTTAACCACACGATTTTCTTTTATTGATTTCTCTGTTGCTTCTCCAATAGCGACTGCAAGAAGACCATCATTTATTGAAACTTGTGGCTTTAAATTATTATTAATAGATTTAATAAATTCTAAATGTTGATAATAAGTCGATCCATGATGTTGCCCAGCTGATAAGATTTCTTTATCCACCTCAACTATTTTTTTAATTGCATTTTTAGAGTCTCTTAAACCAATTCTAACTTCTGAAGAATTTTTTCCAGATGCATCAGCTGGAACACCTGTTTCTATTTTACCCTTATCTCCAACAACACATAGCTCTTCTTGCATTTCTGAATTTTCTGCGAACATACAAAGTTCTAAAGAACTTCTTATTCCATTTTTAAAATCTAAAATTACAAATGCATTGTCTAATATATCAGGAACTTTTCCATTATAATTTTCATTAAGATGATTTACACTTTGGTCACCACTTGCATATATTTGTGTAACTTCACTATTTGTAATTAGGCGCATTAAATCAAAAAAATGACAGCATTTTTCTACTAATGTTCCACCGGTGTTTATTTGGAATCTATTCCAATCATCTACTTTTTTGAGAAATGGAAATCTATGTTCACGAATAGAAAGCATTTTAAGCTTACCAATTTTATTACTATCTATTTCTTGGATCATTTTTTGAACAGGTGGCATGTACCTATACTCCATAGCCACCCATATTACTGATGGATATGAAGTTGATAATTTTTTAATTTCAAGACAGTCTTCTAATTTTGTACATAAGGGTTTTTCAATTAATAAATGTTTTTTTGTTTTTAATGCTTCTTTAATAATATCATGATGGGTAAAATTTGGAGTTGAAATAATAAAAGCATCTACGTCATTATTTTTAAAAATTTCAGTATTATTTGAATAGATTTTAATATCATTTGAAATTAGATTTTTAGCTTTATTTATTGAATTTTCATTACTGTCAGAGATAGCGACTACTTCAGCTGAATCAATAAGGTTAATATTTGAAATATGTTCACAACCCATTAGTCCACTTCCAATAACTCCATATTTAATTTTTGTTTTCATGCTGTGTAAATTGGAATATTTAATTGCGCACTTAATTTTTTTATTTCTGCATATACATCTCCATATGTGAATGCTAAATGATGTTCAATACCAGACATGAATAAGCTAACTAATTTTTGATAGGTATTTTTTGGAAATTTAACAACACCCGAAGTACCTGAAAATGAATTTTTTTTATCTAAAACTTCACCCTTCATAATAATAAATTTTAGTTTATTTTCAGATTTTGAAACTCTAAATATTGTTATTTTACCAGGTCTAAATGCAAAATCATGTAGCAATGCTTTCCTTCTATTAGAATGTACAGTTGCATTTGCAGTATTTTTTTTTGCCATACTAATTGGGGCTAATCCACAATGCCAAAAAACTAAAGTATCGGTTTTAGGATCACAATCAACAACATCTACTAAAAGTGAAGGTTTATTATTTATCTTATTTAAAATATCACAACTTATACTTCCTAATACATCAGCTTCACATGCACTACTAACACCTTTTTCATTCATCATAGCCATTGGACCACATGATGCGCATCCAAATTTAGTAAACATTTCAGGCCAACACTTAATAGCAAAAGTATCAATTTTATTGTCATTTTTTATTTTTTCTAGTCCATGAAATATTGCAATACTTTTATTTAACTCATTTGCATTCAACTTTGAGACTGATTTTAAATCTTTTTTTATTTGATTTTTAGTTTTTGTAATATTTTTAGTGCTAACATTTTTAGAAATATTAAATAAAGTTTCTAATTTAATCTTCTTAATATTATAATTTAATTTTTTTTCTATTTCTTTATTATCATAATCGCAGGTAAAAA
>CACNCW010000031.1 GCA_902619055.1 uncultured Alphaproteobacteria bacterium | reverse complement strand
GCAGTGATGGACGGTAAGGAAGCAAAAGTAATTGAAAACTCTGAAGGTGGAAGAACAACACCGTCAATGGTAGCATTCAGTGACACAAAAGAAAAACTTGTTGGACAATCAGCTAAAAGACAAGCAGTAACTAATTCTGAAAATACTTTATTTGCCATAAAAAGATTAATCGGAAGAACATTTGAGGATGAAGCTGTTAAGTCTGATAGCGGATTAGTACCTTATAAAATCGTAAAAGGGGATAACGGCGATGCTTGGGTTGAAGCACGTGGAGATAAATATAGTCCAAGTCAAATTAGTGCATTTATTTTACAAAAAATGAAAGAGACAGCAGAGTCTTATTTAGGAGACACTGTTACACAAGCAGTTATAACAGTTCCTGCATATTTTAATGATGCTCAAAGACAAGCAACAAAAGATGCTGGAAAAATAGCTGGACTAGAAGTCTTAAGAATTATTAACGAGCCTACTGCTGCAGCGTTAGCATATGGTTTAGATAAAAAGAAAACAGGTACAGTCGCTGTTTACGATCTTGGTGGAGGTACATTTGATATTTCTATCTTAGAAATTGGTGATGGTGTTTTTGAGGTTAAGTCAACAAACGGTGATACGCACCTTGGCGGTGAAGATTTTGATCTTAAAATTATTGATTACCTTGCTGACGAATTCAAAAAAGATAATGGTATTGATTTACGCTCAGACAAACTTGCTCTTCAACGTTTGAAAGAGGCAGCTGAGAAAGCAAAAATTGAATTATCAAGCTCAACTGAAACAGAAGTTAACTTGCCATTCATTACTGCTGATCAGTCTGGACCTAAACATTTAACGATTAAGTTATCGAGAGCAAAACTTGAAGCTATCGTAGGTGAACTTTTAAATCAAAGTTTAAAACCTTGCGAAATGGCACTTAAAGATGCCGGATTACAAGCCGCAGAAATCGATGATGTTATTTTAGTTGGTGGTATGACGAGAATGCCTAAAGTAACGGAGTTAGTAAAAAACTTCTTTGGTAAAGAGCCTAACAAAGGTGTTAACCCAGATGAAGTTGTTGCATCTGGTGCTGCTATCCAAGCGGGCGTATTACAAGGTGATGTCAAAGATGTTTTATTGCTTGATGTTACACCTTTATCACTTGGTATTGAAACACTTGGCGGTGTATTCACGAAACTAATTGATAAAAACACAACTATCCCAACAAAGAAGAGCCAGGTATTTTCTACAGCTGAAGATAATCAGAGTGCAGTAACAATTAGAGTATTTCAAGGTGAAAGAGAAATGGCTGCTGATAACAAATTGCTAGGTCAGTTTGATTTAGTAGGTATTCCACCTGCTGCAAGAGGAATGCCTCAAATTGAAGTAACTTTTGATATTGATGCAAACGGTATTGTAAACGTTTCGGCTAAAGACAAATCAACTGGTAAAGAACAACAAATCAAGATCCAGGCTTCTGGCGGATTATCAGATGAAGAGATTGAAAAAATGGTCAAAGAGGCAGAAGAAAATGCTGAAGCTGACAAAAAGAAAAGAGAAGCTGTTGATACTAGAAACCATGCTGATAGTTTAATTAATGAAACTGAAAAGAATTTAAAAGAGCATGGAGATAAAATTCCTGAAGCAGATAGAAATAAAATCACAGAGGATATTGAAGAGCTTAAGAAAGTAAAAGACGGTGAGGATTTAGAAGCTATAAAATCTAAAACTGAAGCACTTGTTCAGTCATCTCTTAAAATGGGTGAAGCAATTTATAAACAAAACCCTCAAGGTGCTGGACCTCAACCTGATCCATCTGGTGCTGAACCATCAGCTGATAATACAAAAGATGAAAAAGTTGTAGATGCAGAATTTGAAGAAGTAGACGAAGATAAAAAAGATTAACGCTCCATAATTTTTATAAGGAGGAGATGTGGCTGATAAAGATTTCTATGAGATACTAGGTGTTCAACGAAATGCCAGTGAAGATGAAATAAAAAAAGCTTATAGAAAACAGGCCATGAAATATCATCCTGATCGTAACAAGGATGACAAAACAGCTGAAAGAAAATTCAAAGAAGCGGCTGCTGCCTACGAAGTTCTAAAAGATTCAGAAAAAAGATCAGCTTATGATCAATATGGACATGACGCTTTCAAACAAGGTGGAATGGGTGGAGCTCAAGGCTTTGGAGATTTTGCAGGTGGTTTTTCTGATATCTTTGAAGAGTTCTTTGGTGGAGGATTTGGAGGACAATCATCAAGAAGACGAGGACCTCAAAGAGGAAGTGATCTTCGTTATAATATGTCCGTTTCACTATTCGAAGCTTTCACTGGAAAGAAACCACAAATAAGAATACCTACATACGTTGGCTGTGATGCTTGTGCAGCAACTGGAAGTGCAGATAAATCTGGACCAAGTACTTGTTCTATATTTTCATCTTCAGTTGTCTCTTCTGAATCTGTGTTTTCTTGACTATCTTTATTATCTTCATCGTTGTCAATATTCTCAGAATCAGGTTCTTTAATTTCTTCTTTTTGGTTATCTTCTTCTTTTTTCTCAACCATTAATCAATCACCTTTCCAATAATTTTAGATGTATAATCAACCAGCGGAACTATTTTGGAGTAGTTTAATCTTGTTGGACCAACTACGCCTATAGCCCCTATGATTTCTTGATCATTATTTTTATATGGGGCCATTACCATAGAAAGACCAGAGTGTTTAAACAAAAAATTTTTAGATCCAATAAAAATCTGAACCCCTTTCGCTTTTCCTGCCGTTTCTAATATATCTACAAAACTAGATTTTTTCTCAATTTCATCAAAAAGATTTCGTATTTGATCTAAATCTTTTGAAACTATTTCATCTTTTAATAAATTTGATTGACCATGTAAAAAAATATAAGGATTTTTGCTATTAGGTTGAGTTTCAATAATACCTTGTTGAATTAATTTTGAAGAAATTGACTCTAGTTCATTTTGTGAATTTTTTATTTCTGTTTGTATTAATCTTTTAATTTGCGAAATATTTTTATTAGTAAACTTTGATGTAAGGTAGTTTGAAGCCTGTATTAATAATGAACTATTATATTTTCCATTATCTTCAATAATCCGATTTTCTACTTCTCCATTCTCATAAGCAAGAATAAGCATTAATTGACTACTATTTAATCTTATAAATTCAACATGCTTTAAGTTTTTTTGAAATTTTGGCGCGATAACTATTCCAGCATAACTTGATAACCCTGAAATAGCCTTAGACGCAACATCGAGAACCTCTTCATAAGATTTGCCCTTAGTTAAGCACTGCTGTTTAATATTTTCTTTATCTAATTTAGATATTCTTCCAAATTCTAACAGTCCATCAACAAAAAACCGCATACCTTTATCAGTAGGCATTCGCCCAGCTGATCTGTGGGGGGCATATAGAAGACCTTCTTTTTGCAAATTTGACAGAATAGATCTAATTGATGCTGAGGAAAGATTTAAGCCTCCCATCTTCATAATTGTTTCTGATCCTGCTGGAGACCCAGTTTTTAGATATGACTCAACTAATTTTTTGAAAATTAATTTCGATCTATCATTAATTTGTGCATATACATTATCAGACATAAGAATTTTATTTAAAAATAATATTTATCTACTATTATTAAATTTATATGAGAAAAGATAGATCCTTCAATCAAATGCGTGAAATTTCATTTGAGAAAGATGTAAATATTCATGCTGATGGTTCATGCTTAGTAAAATTTGGTAACACACATGTCCTATGTCTTGCAACAATTGATGAAAAAGTTCCTCACTGGTTAAAGAATACTGGCAAAGGTTGGGTTACAGCAGAATACGGCATGCTACCAAGGTCAACAAATACTAGAATGGACAGAGAGGCTGCAAAAGGAAAGCAATCAGGTAGAACGCAAGAAATACAAAGATTAATTGGGCGTAGCTTAAGATCTATTGTAGATCTTTCAAACCTTGGAGAGCGTCAAATAAAAATAGACTGTGATGTAATTCAAGCAGATGGTGGGACAAGAACTGCTTCTATCAGTGGTGGATTTATTTCTTTATATCTGGCAATAGAGAAGTTGAAGAATAATTATAATCTCCAAAAACCAATTATCAAAAACTTTATAGGTGCAGTATCAACAGGAATAGTCGAAAATAAGGCTTTACTGGATCTAGATTATAACGAAGATTCCGATGCTCAAGTGGATGCAAATTTTGTAATTTGTGACTCAGATGAAATATCTGAAATTCAGGTTACTGGTGAAGAGTTTTTTTTCAATGATACTCAGTTTACAGAAATGTTTTCACTTGCAAAAATTGGGGTTAAAGAGATAATTTCTAAACAAAAAGAGGCTTTGAAATAAATTGAGGCAATTATTATTTTTTTCAAATAATAAAAATAAAATAATTGAAATTAAAAAAATCTTTAACAAATTTAATCTAGAGCTTCTTTCATTAAATGACATAAAGATAAGTGAAGAGCCAGAAGAAAGTGGGCAAACTTTCGAAGAAAATGCAAAAATTAAATCAGACTATGGATTTAATAAAACTGGGATTCCTTGTTTTGCTGATGACTCAGGAATATGCATTGAAAGCTTAAATTGGAAACCAGGCGTTCTTTCAAAAAGATTTTTAAATAATTTCAAAAGTAACGAGGCTTGTTTTGAAAGTATTATTAAAAGTACTAAAAAAAATAGCAAACAAAATGCTTACTTTAAAACTTCAATAAGCTTATCAGTAAAAGATAGTCAAAACGTAATATTTAATGGCAAAATTGATGGAAAAATTTCTGAAAAAGCTAAAGGTAGGTTTGGTTTTGGGTACGATCCAGTTTTCATTCCTAAAAATTATAACAAAACATTGGCTGAGTTGAGCACTAATGAAAAAAATAAAATTAGTCATAGGTCTATAGCGGTAACAAAGCTAATAAATTTCTTAACTAATTAATTACAACAGAATTGCCGTTGTCTATCTTTAATATGTTAAGATCTCTTTCAATCATATTATCTTTAAAATAAAAGTTTCCATCAATACCTTCAAATTTTTTGTTCGGATTGTTAAATAATTTAATTACATCGATAAGTTTATATTCCTTTGTGTAGATGAAATTAATTAAAGCTATTAAGTCATAAGGCAATGTTGAGATTCTCAAAAATTCATCATCATATATATCCATATAGTTATTTATTATGTTTATTCGTCTTTTTTCGGGTATTCCTGGAAATATTGCTCCCTGTAAAGAAGGTTCATAGAAAAAAGTTTTATCATCTATTACTCCAGTTCCCATAAACTGTACGATATTAGGATCTATATCGTAGTATGGTAGAAGAGGTGCAACCTGAAGTAAATTCAAACCATAATCAGCAATCAAGATATGTGTAAAATCATAGTCACTTGTAGTTTTAAATCTTTCTAATTTTTTTAATCTCTTTTTTGATTTTTCATCTTTTTTAGAAGATAGAATTTGTTTTTGCCTATTCAATTCATATTTTCTCAATTCATATTTTCCCAATTCTTTTATTGATTCTCTTACATTTGTTAATTCGTCATTATATGAAGATCTGTTGACTAATATTGCAGGACTTTCAAACATTATATCATCAATTAGACTGTTTATTAAATATCCATATTCATTCTCAGGATAAAGAAGCGCAACTTTTGCATCATCGTTTAAATATAACATAAGTTGTGAAAGTTCATTTTGTGGAAAAAAATTTATTAAATAAACACAATCTTTAGCTAATGAAGAATTAGAAGAGTATGAAAAAAATATTACCTCATGAGTGCAATAATTATCTAAGATTTTTGCATACTTAGATTGAACTGGTCCTAGAAAAATCTTCCCAGGTAGTAGATTTTTTTCTATAATTTTTTTTAGATCATTTTCGTTTTCAAAAAATTCTATTTGTATAATGACATCGTTTATACCAAGATTATAAATTCCCAATTCATATATATTCAAGAATTGTTTTGTGGTTTTTTTATCGTCATCTTTTGCAAATAAAGCAATAATTGTTTTATCTAAGACAATATCGTCTAAAATCTTTTTCTGCTTATCTTGTTTGCTTTCTTTTTCTTCAATTACCTTTTTTTCGGTTTTATCTTCAATTGGTTTTTCAGAAATAGATGTTTGTTGAGTATTTTTTGTATCTTGTTTAGATAAATTTACTGGAGTACATGAAATTATAAATATAAATATGTAAATAATGGATAATATTATTAATGGTCTCTCAATTGTGGCAACACCTATTGGCAATTTAGAAGACATAACCTACAGAGCTGTAAAAGTTCTTGGAGAATGTGATATCATTATTTGTGAAAATCCTAAACATTCACTTAAACTACTAAATAAATTAGGCATTAAAAAGAAATTAATAGCTTTACACGATTATAATGAGCATAAAATTATAGATCAGATTAAAGTTATATTAAAAAATAAAAATTGTGTTCTAATATCTGATGCTGGGTCGCCACTTGTTTCAGATCCTGGATATAATTTAGTACAATATTGTATTGCAAATAATATTAGAGTTACATCTGTGCCTGGTCCCTCATCAATTGTATCAAGTTTACAGTTATCCGGATTACCGATATCAGAATTTGCTTTTTTTGGTTTTGTCCCAAAATCAAAAAAAAAGATAGAGGACCTGGTAAAAAATATTTCTCAAGAAACAAAAACTTGTGTATTTTTTGTCTCAAGTCATAAATTAATTATTTTTCTAGATTGCCTAGAAAATATTATAGGTGATAGATCAATTTCAATATGTAAGGAACTTACAAAGGTAAATGAGTTTGTCTTTAGGGGAAATCCAGGCAGTGTGAAGAATAAAATCCTAGAAGATAAAGAAAATATTAAAGGAGAGTTTGTAGCTGTCATTGATAAACAAGGATCAAAAAATCAAGATTTTGACAACATTGATTTGTATAGTAAAGAATTGAAAAAAATGGCTACAAAATTTTCTTTGACCGACATCGTCGAAATAGTACATAAATTTACAAAAATTAATAAAAACCAAATTTACAAATGGCTGTTAAAATTAAAAAAGTAATTAAAATTTTAATTATTCCAATATTTTTAATTTTTGCATCTGTTAATTATGGATGTTCACCAGCAAGCATACTTGCAACAGGCGGGGGTAGTGCAATGGTAGTTGCTGAGGGGGAGAGATCGCTTGGTACCGTGATAGATGATGCAACCATTAAGGTAAATATTGCAGCAAAATTCCTTAACGCAGAAAACAATCTTTTTGTAAATATAAATACAAGTGTTTTAGAAGGAAGAATTTTATTAACTGGTCTTGTTGATAATCAAGAAATTAGAATTGATGCAGTAAGATTAGTTTGGGAGGTTGAAGGAGTTAAAGAAATTATAAATGAAATAGAAATTGGGAACAGAACAACATTGAAAGACTATGCTAGTGATTTATGGATTAATACACAAGCAAGAGCTGTAGCTGCTAAAACCGTTGGGATTAAAGCAATTACATTTAATTTTGAAACTATCCAAGGTAAAATTTATGTAGCTGGTATCACAGTACGCCAAGATCTGTTGGATGAAATGATAGTTGCACTTAAAAACATAAAGGGTGCTAATGAAATTGTTAACTATGTAATTATAAGAGAGAAACTATAATTTATCTTAAGCTTCCAATTTTTTCTCCAGCTAAAATATGAATATGAAAATGTGGAACCTCTTGTCCACCATCTTCACCAGAGTTTGTAATTAATCTATACCCACTTTTTTCAATATTTAGATCATTTATAACAAGTTGAACACTTTTAAAAAAAGATGTGATATTTTCATTATCTGCATTTTTTAAAAAATCAGAGAAAGTTGTACACGGGAATTTTGGTATACCTAAAATATGAATTTTAGCTTGGGGATTAATATCATTAAAAAATAAACTGAACTCATCTTCATAAACTTTATCACAAGGCATTTCCTTTCTTAATATTTTTGCAAAGATATTGTTTTCATCATACATGGAGTCTTATTTTCTTTTTTCTAGCTCTTTATGTATTTCATTCATTGAAATTTTTTTTGACTTTAATAAAACTAATAGATGGTAGATTACATCCACAGCTTCCTCTATAGTTCTTTTTTTTGATCCTTTTAAAAAATCTATAATTAATTCTGATGATTCTTCTCCAAATTTTTGAGCTATTTTTTTTGGCCCTAACTTTAATAACTTATTGGTATACGAATTTTTTTTTCTTGTTTGTACTCTATTATTTATAATTTCATTTAAGTCTTCAATTTTCATAAAATTTAATCTCTAATGCTTATATTTTTACCCTTTAAGTATTCCTTTACTTCTTTAATGCTAATTTCATTAAAATGAAAGACTGAGGCCGCTAATAATGCATCAGCTTTGCCTTTAACTACACCGTCATAGAAATGATCCAGAGTTCCAACTCCCCCGCTAGCTATTACTGGTATCTTTATAAATTGTGATACTTTACCCAGCAGTTCATTATCAAAGCCAGATTTTGTACCATCCTTATCCATTGATGTTAAAAGAATTTCCCCAGCTCCTAGCTCTTGAACTTTTTCTATCCAGCTTAAAGCAAATAAATCAGTTTTCTTAGTCCCACCATGAGAATAAACAAACCAATCATCATTGTGTTTTTTTGCATCGACAGCCACAACAATGCATTGGTTTCCAAAATATTCAGAAGCCTCTTTAATGATATTGGGGTTTTTAATTGCAGCAGAATTTATAGAAACTTTGTCGGCGCCAGCTTTAAGTAAGGCTTGTATGTTTTCTATTGATGAAATTCCACCACCAACTGTAAGGGGGATAAAAACCTCGTTTGCAGTTTTTTTAACTACATTAATCATAGTATCTCTATCTTCTAATGATGCGCTAATATCTAAAAAACATATTTCATCAGCCCCATTATCAGAATAGTGTTTTGCTTGTTCAACAGGATCTCCTGCATCAATTAAATTTAAAAAATTGATTCCCTTTACAACCCTTCCATCTTTAACGTCCAAGCATGGGATTATTCTTGTTTTTACCATTTTAGTTTAGAATTTTTTGCGCTTCTACTAGATCAATCTT
>CACNCW010000030.1 GCA_902619055.1 uncultured Alphaproteobacteria bacterium | reverse complement strand
TATTTTCATTAGAGAGATTTTCATTTTTATAAGCTTCAAGAATAATGTCTATTTCTCTTTTAAGCCATACCGAAGTTTCATCAGAATATAAGTTTTTTGAAATAAAGATTATAAAAAATATTATAATTAAATTAAACTTCATTATTCAAATTCAATACTAATAAGAGGTAGAGGTGTTAATTCAGAGTCATCCACATTGTTAATTGCAGCCTTACGGTTTTGATAGTAAGAGCTTCTTACTGCAGCATAATAATCAACTGAATTATCCCTTAATGCATTAACTTCATCAATTATTTGTGATCTTGTATCAACTGCATTAACCGCTGTTCTCATCGGCACTAACCATGCCTCTCCCTCACTTACTGCATATGCATTAATTGGATCAGTTAACATAGTTAACACCATACCTGATGTGTCTCTTAGATTTGAAGGTCCAAATAAAGGAAGTACGATATAAAAACCATCTCCAACACCCCAAGTTGCAAGGGTTTGACCATAATCCTCTTCTTTTTCTTCAAGTCCAATTTTTTCGGCTACATCAAATAACCCAAATACACCTACGGTGCTATTAACTATAAATCTCCCTGATGATTGAACAGCATTTTCACCCTGACCTTGTAATAGTTGATTCACAATAACTAAAGGAGCTCTCATATTGCTCAAAAAATTATTTATTCCACTTTGTAAAGGAGAAGGTAATTTTTTGTAGCCTTTTGCAATTGGCTCTAAAACAATTCTATCAGCTACATTATTGAAACTAAATATCGCTCTATTTACTGGTTCAAAAGGATCATATATTTCATCTTCTAGAGTGGTTGTATCAAAATCTTCTGAGTCAGTATTTACTTGATCAGCATCACTAGCAATTGCCTTATATGAAAGTAAACTGAAAAATAGAAAAAATAGAATTATAATTTTTTTACTCATAGACTAATCACTAAAACCTAAACTATTATTTAATATAGTTTATAAATTACATTATATATATCTCTAATATAGCAAAAAAATGACAGAAAATTCGCAAAATTATCTTGATTTATTAAATAAAGAGCAAACAAATGCTGTACAGCAAACTGATGGCTCATTACTTGTTTTAGCTGGTGCTGGCAGTGGAAAAACTAGGGTATTGACCTTCAGAATCTTGAATATATTAATTAAAAAACTTGCTACTCCAAGGCAAATTTTAGCAGTCACTTTTACAAATAAAGCTGCAAGTGAAATGAAGTCACGAATCGCAGATGCACTGAATTTTCCGATAGATAATATGTGGGTAGGAACATTTCACTCCTTATCACTCAGAATACTAAGACAACATTATGAGGAAGTAGGATTAAGAAAAAATTTTTTAATTATTGATGTAGATGATCAATTAAAATTAATTAAAAATATTTGTGAGTTAGAAAAAATTGATACAAAAGAAACTTCACCTAAATATTATTTATCAGCAATAGATAATTTAAAAAATAAAGGAATAAGCTCAAATGAATTGAGTGAGAATAAATATAGAAAGAATGATAAAGAAATTCGAAAAATCTACAGTATTTACCAATCTGAACTTCTTCGATTAAATAGTGTTGATTTTGGTGATTTAATTTTATTTTGTATTAAAATCTTTCAGAAAAATAATAATATATTATCAAAATATCAAAATATTTTTAAATATATTCATGTTGATGAATATCAAGATATAAATCCAATACAACAACAGTGGATTCATTTTTTATATAAAGGAAATAAAAATATATGTTGTGTGGGTGATGATGATCAATCAATATACTCATGGAGAGGTGCTGATGTTACTAATTTATTGAATTTTGAAAAAAATTTTGAAAATGTATCAATTGTAAGATTAGAACAAAATTATAGATCGACAAGAAATATATTAAGTTGTGCATCAACTCTTATTTCTAAAAATAAAGGAAGATATGGAAAGGAATTATGGAGTAAAAATCAGATTGGTGAAAAAATTACAATTAATGGATTTTGGGAAACAAAAGAAGAATCGGTTTTTGTAACAGACAAAATAGAAAACATAATTAAAGATAAAATAAAATTAAGTGAGATCTCAATCTTATTTAGAGTTGCTGCACATACTAGATCGTTTGAAGAAAGATTAATCAATCTTGGACTTCCTTATAAAATAATTGGTGGATTACGATTTTATGAAAGAAAAGAAATCAAAGATATTATTGCGTATTTAAGATTAACAAATAATCTATCTGATGACTTAGCTTTTGAAAGAATAATTAATGTACCTAGAAGAGGAATAGGAAAATCAACAGTTAGTAAGATTAGTAGTTATGCAAGAATGAATAATATTTCTTTATTTCAATCTGCACAACAATTGACATTTAAAAGTAATTCAAAAGCTAAGAGTGAATTATATAATTTTACAGATAACATTTTGAAATGGCAAAAGGTTAAAAAGAAATTTGACCATATCGAATTAGCTAAAGTAATAATAGAGGACTCCGGATATTTAGATTATTTAAAAAAAGAAGAAGAGAACTCAAATAAACCTGACAGCCTATCAAGAATAGACAATTTGAATGAATTTATTGAAAGTTTAAAGGAATTTGAAAACATTGAAGGTTTTTTAGAACATGTATCTTTGGTTATGGAAAACATAACAAATACCTCAGAAGAAACTCTAACTCTTATGACAATGCATGCTGCTAAAGGATTAGAGTTTGATTATGTATTTCTTGCTGGTTGGGAGGAGGGAGTTTTTCCAAGTCAAAGATCAATTGAGGAGTCAGGTAATCAGGGATTAGAGGAAGAAAGAAGATTGGCTTATGTTGCTTTAACTAGGGCAAGAAAAAAGATTTATATCACCTATGTAAATCAAAATAGATACTCATTTGCATCACATGATTATAATTTACCATCAAGATTTATAAGTGAGCTACCAGAAGATAAAGTAGAGATAAACGATTCCAAATATATTCAAGATAATAACTTTTTAGATAATTTTTTAGAAAGTGATTCATTTAGTGAAGAAATTATTACGCCAGGAAGAAGAAGGTTGTTAGAAAACTCAAAAAAAAATAATATTGATTGGGATTTCAATCAGGATTTTGAATACGAAGTAGATATTTCTACAGGAAAAAACGTATATCATCAAAAGTTTGGAAATGGAAAAATTATAAAACTAGATGGCGATAAAGCTTTAATTGATTTTGATAATTTTTCTTCAAAAAAAGTATATTTAAAATTTTTGAAAATTATAGATTAATTTTTTTAAGGAATTCTTTTTCATTTAAAATTTTAATTCCTAAATGTGTAGCCTTATGTATTTTTGAACCTGCTTTTTCTCCAGCAATTAGAAAATCTGTTTTTTTACTAATACTAGACAATATTTTTGCTCCTTTAGTTTTTGCTAAGTACTTAGCCTCATCTCTTGATAATTCTGATAAAGTACCAGTAAAAACTAAATTTTTATTTGAAAAAAAATTACCTAATGTTTTATTATCTATAAATGTAATAGATAAATGATTTTTTAAATTAATTATAGTTTGTTTATTTATATCTTTAGAAAAAAAATCTACAATAGAAGAAATTGCTTTTGGTCCTAAACCATCAATATTTTCCAACAAACTTATGTTATTTGAAGATGAAATTAATGCATCTAATTCTTTAAATTCGTTTGCTAAAATTTCAGCATTAACTTCTCCAATAAATCTAATGCCAAGTGAATAAATAAATTTATCTAATGATATTGTTTTTGAATTATTAATTGAATAAATTAAATTAGAAAAAGATAATTCACCCCAACCATCTAACTCAATTATTTCTGACTCAAATTTTTCAAGATTAAAAATATCTTCTATTTTATTTATATATTGTAAATTAAATAATTGTTTAACTTGTTTCTCACCAAATCCTTCAATATTTAAACTTTTCTTACTAACAAAATGTATTATTCTCTCTACTTTCTGTGAACTACAACCATATGTATTTGAACATCTTAGTATCGCTTCATCTTTTTCTTTTAAAACATCACTCTTACAGATCGGACAAATCTTAGGAGGTTTAATTTTAGTATTTAATTTACTATTTTTTTTAACTAATCTAGTAACATATGGAATAACATCTCCTGCTCTTTCAATTTCAACAAGATCTAAAACATTTATTTTTTTTTTATTTATTTCATCAAAATTATGTAAGGAAGCATTAGATATAATTACGCCACCTAAATTAACAGGTTGCAATCTTGCTACAGGTGTAATTGCTCCAGTTCTCCCAACTTGGAAATCAACAGACTGAATTATAGTATTAGCTTTTTCAGCAGAAAACTTTACGGCAATTGCCCATCTTGGGTTTTTTCCTACATAGCCTAGTCTTTGTTGTAGTTTAAGACTATTTATTTTTACAACTAATCCATCAATATCATAATCAATACCCGATCGTTTTTGATTTATATGATTATAAAATTTAATGATATCCTCAACTGAATAACATTTTTTGCTTAGATTATTTGGAGTAATATTCCAATTCTTTAGTTGATTATAATAATTCTCAATTTTATCAAAATTATTTGAGCATTTACCTATACCATGAGGTATAAATTTAAGTGGTCTACTATGACTAATAGAAATATCCAGTTGTCTCAAGCTGCCTGCTGCAGCATTCCTTGGATTTGCAAATTTAGATTTATTTTCTAACTTAGAATTAAGTTTCTCAAAATCACTTTTATTTAAGAATACCTCTCCTCTAATTTCTATAAAATCTGGAAATTCTTTTTTTAATTTTGATGGAATATTTTTTATATTTAAAATATTTTCAGTAACATCTTCACCTATAAATCCATCTCCTCTTGTAGCAGCAGATATTAAATTTCCATTCTTATAGACAAGATTTAAAGATAATCCATCAATCTTCGGTTCACAGATATATTGTAAATCATCGTCATTATCTAAATTTAAAAATTTCACTGAACGTTTTATAAACTCTTTTATATCATTATTATCAAATGCATTTGCAAGTGAGTACATTTGTGAGTCATGTTTTATTTTTTTAAAATTTTCTTTTATTTTACTACCATAATTTTTATTAGGACTATCCTTTAAAATTAAATATGGATATTTTTTTTCTAAAATATCATTTTCTTTAACCAATTTATCAAATTCTTGGTCAGTTATTTTAGGTCTATCTAGTGTGTGATAATTATAATTATGTTTTTTGATTAAATCAGCGAGCTCTTTTAATCTTTTTGAAATTATCTTTTCTTTATCCATCAAAAAAATTTCTAATTTTTTTTAAGAATGTTTCTTTACCATCGATCTGTTCTACTAAGTTATAACTATATTTATACCATTTAGTTTCAGGATAATTATATCCAAGTAATGCAGCTGTATTATAACTATCCTCATACATACCCATTTCATAATAAGCCTCTGCCATTCTGTGCAATGCCTCAGGGGTAAATTTAGTCATTGAGAATTCATCTACGACTATTTTAAATCTATTTAATGCCGCAATATATTTTTTATTTTCTAAATAAAATCTTCCTATTTCCATATGTTTTGCTGCTATATTTGATTTAACTAATATAATTTTTTGTCTACTATCTTTCGCAAATTTGCTTTCAGGAAACCTTGTAATAACCTGATTAAAAGAATTTAAAGCAACTTGATTATAATATCCATCTAATGCTTCATTCTGAAGCTGTTCATAATAACTCATTGCCATCATATAATAAATATAATCCAAATCTTTGTGAGATGGATATTTATTTATTATCTTTTTATAGTTTAGAATTGCATTATTGTAATCCATCTTAATATAATCAATAAACGCAATCATTATTTCCGATTGAATTGCTTCATTAGATAAAGGAAATAATTTGTTAATTTCTTTATATTGTTCTCTTGCTAATTCAAAATTTTGCTCATCAAAATTTATTTTAGCTAATTTGTATAGTGTTTCTGGCTCACTTAATAAGTTTTTATTTTTATCAATATTTGAATTAGTATTATTAGAACAATTAATGCATATGTATAATAATAATATTAGACAGATAATTTTTTTTATCATAATTTATTTATATATTTAAATTTTAAAATTTGAATGAAATATATAACGAAATTCAAGTCTCCAAATTATAATTCAAGAAATAATTCAAAAATACAATTGATTATAATTCATTATACAGCCTTGAAAAATACCTTAGATGCTGTTTCTTATTTATGTAATAAGGAAAAAAAAGTAAGTTCTCATTATTTAATTTCTCAAAATGGAACTGTATATAACTTAGTAGAAGATAAGTTGAGAGCATGGCATGCAGGTCGGGCGTTTTGGCAAGAAATGACAGACATTAATTCTATTTCTATCGGAATAGAGCTTGATTATAATCCAAAAGGAAAAAATAATAAATTCTCAACTCAAATGATATATTCACTAAAAAAACTAATTCTTAAATTACAGAAAAATTATAAAATAAATAAAAATGGTATTTTAGCACATTCAGATATTGCTCCTTTTAGAAAATTAGATCCTGGTAAAAACTTTCCATGGCATTCACTTTCCTCTTCAAAGTTAATTTTAAATCTAAAAAAATTAAAAAAGATAGAAATAAAAATTATGGAAAAATGGTTTAATATTCATAATTTAAAGTCAAAAAAACAGAAAATAATTTTAGCATTATCATTGATTGGATATGATACGCGTACAGTGAATAAAAATTCTAAACTTTATAATAAACTGATTAGTGCCTATAGAATTAGATATTTAAATCAGGATGATAAAATAAAAAACAAATCAATATATAATGATTTAATTAAACACTTATTTAATTATGTGTTGACGAAAAATTAAATAAATTTAATACAGATTTTGATGGTGCGATGATCGCTTGAGTAATCAAGAGGAAAGTCCGGGCTCCACTGGGAAAAAAACCAGGTAACACCTGGCAAGTGAAAGCTTAGGGAAAGTGCAACAGAAAATATACCGCCTGAGAGGGTAAGGGTGAAAAGGTAAGGTAAGAGCTTACCGCTTTTTTGGTAACAAAAAAGGCTTTGCAAACCCTTTTTGGAGCAAGGTCAAATAGGAATAGCAATCAGTTCCAGCTGAGCTATTCGGGTAGACTGCTTGAAACAGATGGTGACATTTGTTCTAGATTAATGATCATCAATTTTTATTAAATTACAGAACCCGGCTTATGCACCATCATTAAATTTATAGAGAACATACAAAGAACATTTATCATAATTTTATATACCCATTGACGCCCATAAAATCCCATGATAACCCATATTTAATGGATTTATTTATATCTAAATATATCAATAAGATAGATAAGAAGGGAAGAGTTTCCCTGCCTTCTAGTTTTAGAAATGCGCTTCCAAAAGCTAACAGAAATGAAATTATATTGTACAAATCTATTAAAACACCTTCAATTGAGGGTTGTGGTGTTGGGAGGTTAAAAGAAATTGCAAAAAGAATTAATAATTTAGATTTTTTTTCTGAAGATTATGATGATTTTTCAGCATCAATATTTTCTGAAATAGTAACTTCTAATATTGATAAAGAGGGAAGATTATTAATACCTGAAGAGCTTAAGCTATATGCAGGTATAAAAAATGAAGCAGCTTTTTTTGGGCAAGGACATTTTTTTCAAATATGGGATCCAAAACAAGGTTTAAAAAATACTGAAATTTCAAGAAAACGTCTTTTAGAAGAAAAAAAATCATTACGTATGATTTTAACACAACAAAAATAATATGGAAAATTTACATAAATCAGTAATGATTAATGAAATAATATCATTTCTACCATCTACAAAAAAAATAAATGTAATAGATGCAACTTTTGGAGGAGGAGGTTATTCAAAAACTATTCTTGAAAAATTTAATGTTAATCAATTGCTAGCTATAGACAGGGATCCAATTTCAAAAATATTTGCTAAAGAAATAGAATCTAAATTTACAAATTTTACTCTTGTAAATGATAAATTTAGTAAAATTGAAGAAATAGTAAATAATACAAAGTTTAAAGATAAAAAATTTGATATTATTCTCTTCGATTTAGGTACTAGTTCAAATCAAATTGATATTCCGCAAAGAGGTTTTTCATTCAACAAACCTGGACCACTTGATATGCGAATGGGTTCTTCTAGTAAAAATGCTTATGATATAATTAATAAATACGAAGAAAAAAATTTAGCTGATATAATTTATCAATATGGAGAAGAACGTTATTCAAGAGTTATTGCAAAAGAAATAGTAAAAAATAGAAAAATAAAATTTATAAATGACACAATAGAATTATCAATTATAATAAAAAAATCTTTACCAAAAAAAAATCAATTTAAAAATAAGATCCATCCAGCAACAAAAACATTTCAAGCAATTAGAATTTATGTAAATGATGAATTAAAAGAGTTAGAAAATAGTTTAAAAAAGACCTTAAAAATTTTAAATAAAAATGGCTTAATTTTAGTAGTTTCTTTCCAAAGTCTAGAAGATAGAATTGTGAAAGATTTCTTTAACCACAACAGTGGTAAACGATGGCGTTCCTCCCGCCACTATCCGGAGTTACCTGATAAACTGGCAACTCAACTTAAAATAATCACCAAAAAACCAATATTGCCATCAGCTTCTGAGATTTTAGAAAATCCCAGATCTAGATCAGCAAAACTCCGGATAGCTCAGAAAATTTAATAATGAAGTATACTAAATCAATTATATTTTTTTTAATTCTTAATTTAATACTAGTTTTTTCAATGATTTTTATTGCAAATAATACAAGAGAAATTGAAAAAAATAATCTTAATCTAAAAATAAAAATATCTAAAATTTCAGAAAATTTAAAAATTAATAAGATTGAATTAGCCGCTCATCAAAATAGCTCATATTTAAAAACACTATATGAACTATATTTTTATAAAACTAAAAATAATAATGTTCCTCTCATTGTAAAAATGGAAGAACTTTCAAATCAAGATAAAAATATTAAGCTTGTTAGTTCAAATAATTAATTAATGTTAAGTAAACTAAAATTATTTGATAGTGATTCTTTAAAATTACTTCATAGAAGAGTTTTTTTTTCAATTACAATTTTTATCTTTGTCTATTTTATATCTATTTATAGAATCTCGTCAATTATGCTCTTTCCTGATCTGCAAGATGATAACACTAATTATATAAA
>CACNCW010000029.1 GCA_902619055.1 uncultured Alphaproteobacteria bacterium | reverse complement strand
ACCAACAAGAAAAGTTGGCCCTTTCAATTTTTTAGATCATAAAAAAAGAAAACAGTTAACCGAAGAGCATCTTGCAAAACTTAAAATAAACGTAAAGAGTGCTGATCAAAAGGTTGAAGAATTATCAGGTGGACAAAGACAAGCAGTTGCAATTGCTAGAGCTACAGCTTTTAATGCAAAAATTGTATTGATGGATGAACCAACAGCAGCACTTGCTGTTAAGGAAGTTGGGAAAGTTTTAGATTTAATTTTAAATCTTAAAAAATTGGGTGTGAGTGTAATAGTAATTAGCCATCGAATGGATGATATTTTTACTGTTTGTGATCGCGTAATGGCACTTTTTCAAGGGACAAACTTCGCTGAATCAGAATTAAAAAACACTTCAAGAGACGAAGTGATTGGATGGATCATGGGGAAAAAAGATTAATGGATAAGAATCAAGAATCTTTATTTGTCAGACTTATTCCTTTTTTTGAAAGATATGGAATCTTATTACTTATCCTAATAATGATTGCTGTTTTGCATTTGTTGCAACCTGATGTTTTTTTATCATGGAGAAATGTAACAAATATTTTTAAACAAGTGTCTTGGCAGTCTATGTTAGCACTTGGTGTTTTTATGGTAATTGTAACTGCAGGTATAGATTTATCAGTTGGTTCAATTATTATGTTATCATTAATGGGGCTTGCTATTGCTTCAAAAGCAGGAATGCCTTGGTACGTGGTTATGTTAGTTGCACCGGCAATTGGATTTTTGTGCGGTATGTTTAATGGTATTGGAATTACCTTACTTCGAATGCCTCATCCATTCATCATGACATTGGGAACGCTGTATATATTTAGAGGAATTGGAAACCTTATTTCTGGAGGTGTGCCCATAACAGGTTTTGCTGAACAGATAAGAGTTATTGGAAATGGTAAAATTAAACTGGATGTTTTTTTTGGAGAAGGGGCGCGAGAGTATATTCCTACAAGTTTAATTTTAATGATTGTTATATTCTTTATCTTTTGGGTTTTTTTAAATCATACACGAATAGGTAAATGGATTTATGCGATTGGTGGTAACCCTGGCGCAGCAAGAGCAGCAGGTATAAATGTAGATCGTATTTTAATCGTAGTTTACACCCTTTGTGGTTTCTTGGCTGGTATTGGAGGTTTAATTTTAGCTGGAAGAACAAACTCTGCTTATCCAAATGCTGGTTTACAATCTGAGCTAGATGCGATTGCAGCAGTCATTATAGGTGGAGCAAGCTTCTTCGGGGGCAGAGGAACGGTTTTAGGTGTGTTTGCTGGAGTCATGATTATGGGTATACTCCGAAATGGTCTAAATCTAATGAATGTTAGTGTTTTCTGGCAACAGGTTCTTATTGGGTCAATTATTATTTTGGCCGTTTATATTGATGTTCTAAGAAGACAACTTGCGACCAGAACATAATATTAAAAAATAATCGCTTTCTGACAAACAGTCACTTGATTAGATTTTCATTTTTGATTAATGGTTAAAAAAAAATTTAGGAGGAAAAATGAAATTTTTTATTTCTATAATTACTACTTCTGTATTGTTTTTTTCAGGTAGTCTTTTAGCAGGCTCACACGCAAAAACAATAATGCTAAGTACTAAAGGACCAGGTGCTGGAAATCCATTTTGGGCTTCAGTTGAAGCTGGTGCTAAAGATGCTGCTGAAGAGTTTGGTGTAAACCTAATCATACTTTCACCACCGCAAGAAAGTGATGTTATGGCTCAGGTAGCACAAATTGAAGACCAAATTGCAAAAGGTGTAGACGGTATTGCGATTGCACCAACTGACCCTAACGCAGTTGCACCAATTCTTGATGATGCAATGGCTTCAGGTGTTCCAGTTGTATACATTGATACTAACGGAATTAATGAAGGTGTAACTTTCATTGGTACAAACAATATCAATGGTGCTGCTTTAGCTGCTCAATACATTTGTGATAATGTTCCAAGTGGTTCTGATGTTGCAATTCTTCAAGGAATGATCACGCAAACTACAGGTCAGCACAGAGCTGAAGGATCTAGCAAAGGTCTTAAAGCATGTGGTATGAACGTTGTTGCTGAACTTCCAGCTAACTGGGATACTGCACAAGGTATGTCAGTAACGGAAGATATCATCACTGGTAACCCAAATCTAAAAGCAATCTTTGCTTCTAACGATAATATGGGTCTAGGTGCTATCCAAGCATTAAAAAATGCTGATATGCTAGATGATGTTGTCGTTGTTGGATTTGATGCTAACCCTGATGCTGCTGCAAGTGTAATGGCTGGTGAAATGTCAGCAACTATTGCTCAATTCTCATACAACATGGGATATATGGGTGTAGAAAATGCACTTAAGTTAGCTAATGGTGAGAGCATTCCAGATAACATTGATACTGGAACTGTATTAGTTACTAAAGAAAACGCTTCAGACTTTATGTAAGTCAAAGCTAAATTATTTTTAAAGGGCCGTAATTTTTTACGGCCTTTTTTTTTACTATTCCATTTTTTACAATTGATTTATAGAAACAAGTTATGAAAAATATTGGTCTAATTGGTTGTGGTAATATTGCAGAGACCTATTTCCGGGCTCAGGAATATTTTAATAATATAAATTTTGTTGCTTGTGCTGATATTAATTTAGATGCCGCAAAAAAAACAGCTGATCAATATAATATTATTCCTTTATCAGTTGATGAGATTCTTAATGATAAGAATGTAGATATTATTCTTAATCTCACAATTCCCCAAGCTCATTATGATATATCTAAAAGAGCCCTTGAGTCTAATAAACATGTTTATTGTGAAAAACCAATGAGTGTTAAGTTTGATGAAGCAAAAGAATTATTAAATTTAGCAAAAAAAAATAGTCTCTACATTGGGAATGCACCCGATACTTTTTTAGGAGGAGGAGGACAGCTTACTAGAAATTTAATTGATAATAATGATATTGGACAAGTTCTTACCGGGAATTTTATTTTTGCTTTTCCAGGTGTTCAAGATTTTCATCCAAGTCCTGAGTCTTGGTTTCAAGAAGGAGGAGGACCTGTAATAGATATGGGTCCATATTTTTTCACCACACTTGTTAATCTTCTAGGTCCCGTAAAAAATATACGAGGAAGAGGAGCTAAATTTTCTGATAAAAGAGAATACAAAGCTGGTCCAAAAAAAGGAGAAACTTTTAATGTTGAAATTCCAACTTCTTATATGTTTAATATTGAGTTTCAAAATAAAGCTATCATTCAAGGTTTTATTTCATTTGATGTTTTAAATCATAAACGTAATCATATGGAGCTTTATGGAACGAAAGGTTCAATAGTAGTTCCTGATCCAAATATGTTTGGTGGTCCAGTTTCCATATCTGGTGAGTTTGGATCTGAATGGAGAGATATTAGCGTCGAAGATAAACCCCTTGGAAAAACAAATATTGTTAACCATAGTGGAAGAAGTAATGAGGCGCCTGAACAAGCAAACTACAGGGGTATTGGGTTAGCTGAAATGATTGACGCTATCGAAAATAATAGAATGCATAGGTGTAATGGAGAACTTGCTCTTCACGTTTTAGATGTAATCGAGTGTGCTATGATTTCTTCAATTTATAAAGTGGAAGTAGAGCTCCGTTCTTCGTGTGTAAAGCCTGAACCCATGCATGACGATTTCATAAGGCAAATCCTAAAAAAAATATAAAATTTGCTTAGCTATTGATTAGTGCGATAATTTTACAGACTAATTCCTGATATTTCTCCTTGTTTTACATACCCATTCTTGCTAGGAAAATATTATTTATAGGAGGAATGCATGAAAAAAATTGCTTCAATTATTCTTGCCTCTGTAGCGCTTTTTGCTACTTCAGCGAAGGCAGAATACAAATTTAACTTCGTAATGCACAGTGATACGAACAATGCTTTCTGGGCAGCTGTTCACAAAGGTTTTAAAGATGCTTGTGCACAAATTAATGCTGATTGCCAAATGTTAACTCTTTCAGGTGATGGAGACCAACAAGAGCAATTACAAAACTTAGAGTCTTCAATAGCTCAAGGTGTTGATGGTATCGTAACTACAATTACTAACCCAACTATCTTTGATGCTGCAGTTGATGAAGCATTAGCTGCTGGTATTCCAGTAATTACAGCTAATACTGATGATCCAGAAGGTGCTGCTGGTAGTAACAGACTAGCATATGTTGGACAAGACTTAGAAGCAGCTGGTTATGAATTAACAGCTAATCTTTCTGAAATGTTTCCTGATGGAGATATTCACGTTCTAATCGGTGTTGCAGACATGAACCAATCATGGGCATACACTAGAGGAAACGGTATTGCACGTTTCATGGAAGATTACAAAGCAGCTAACCCTGATAGAAAAGTAACTTATGAGAAAATCGAGTCAGGTCTAGATCTTTCAACTGTTGGAAACAGAGTGGCAGCTTATGTTCAAGCTAACCCAAATACAACTGCATATCTTGATGTAGGTTTCTGGGAAGCTGGTGCAGCTGCAGCAGTAAGAAACTTAGGTTACGGACCTGGTGAAATACTTCTTGCTGGTTTTGACTTAGTTGACGTAGTTTTCGAAGAAATGGACAAAGGTTATGTTCAACTAACAGTTGACCAACAACCATACTACCAAGGTTACATGTCAGTTCACCAATTATACTTAATGAACAAGTATGGTTTAAGTGCACTAGATATCAACACTGGTAAAGCTATGATTGGTCCTGATGATGTTGAAACAATCAGATCATTCAAAGGAATGTCAGTTAGATAAATATCTTAACCAGGCTCTTTAAATAGAGCCTGGTTTTTTTTTAAAATAAAAAAATATGAGTAAAAATTTTAGTCTTAGAAGTTTATTAGTAAGACCAGAAGTAGCAACCTTCTTAATGTTCCTAGCAATAATGATTGGATTTTATATTGCTAATGAAAGATTTTTAGATGCAAGAAATATAAGAATAGTTATGGGTATTACACCCGAATATATTATTGTTGCTATTGGCATCGCAATATTAATGATCTCAGGTGAATTTGATTTATCTGTAGGCTCTGTTTTTGCATTAGTCCCAATGACTATTGTACAAATGGTGCATCAAGGGATACCACCTTGGTTCGCTATTTTTCTAGGATTAATGATTGGTATTATTGTTGGTTTTGTTAATGGATTTATTACCTTAAGATTTGGAATCCCTTCTTTCATCGCAACTCTTGGAATGCTCTATATTGCTAGAAGTCTTACAACTGTAGCTACTGCAGGATTTCCACCACCATTTCCTCATATTTTACCAAATGAGTTATTCGTTTATCAATTTGAGTTATTTAGAGCTTCCTTGTACTGGGCTCTTTTAGTTGCCGTGGTTTTAGGTGTTATGCTTCACAGAAGTAATGTTGGTAACTGGATCTATGCAACTGGCGGAGATCAAAACGCAGCATCTTCAATGGGAATAAAGACTGGAAACGTTAAAATGTTTTGTTTCATCTTATGCGGTTTCTTAGCTGGCTTTGCTGGAATGATTCAAACATTTAGATTGGAAGCACCATTACCATCTCAAGGATACTTATTAGAACTAGAGTCAATTGCTGCAGCAGTTATTGGCGGTGTCAGTTTATTTGGAGGTATCGGAACAGTTTTTGGTGCCGTTATTGGCGCAATACTAATTAGGTTTTTAGAAAGTGGAATCATTATGGCTAGAATAGATGCGGAATGGTTTAGAGCAGGTTTAGGTTCTTTAATTATCATAGCCGTAGTGTTTAATACTTATATAAGTAGAAGAGCGACACGAATTGGTCAAAACAAGGCAAAGGATTAAAGATGGAAGATATAATAGTTTGTGAGGGTCTAAACAAATACTATTCAGGAGTTCATGCTTTAAAAGATTTAAGCTTAAAGATAAAAAAAGACTCTGTTGTTGGTCTTATTGGAGACAATGGTGCTGGTAAATCAACATTAATTAAAATCTTATCTGGCGCACATCAACCTGATTCAGGTCATATATATTTTGAAGGTAATAAGGTTAAATTTAAATCTACAAAAGAAGCAATGAATTTAGGTATTGAAACAATTTATCAGTATTCGGCTTTGATCCCTGAAATGTCTATTGCAAGAAATATTTTTATTGGACGTGAACAAACTCAATATAATGTTGGCAATTTTGGTTTAATGAAAACTAAAACCATGCAGGACGATGCGATGAAAGCATTAACAGATGTTGAACTGCATCTTCGATCTCCAGATACACCAGTTAACCAATTGTCTGGAGGAGAAAGACAAGGTGTTGTGATTGCAAGAGCAATGTATTTTAAATCAAAAGTTTTAATATTAGACGAACCAACAAACCACTTATCAGTAAAAGAAACAAATAAAGTACTAAGGTTTGTAGAAGGATTAAAAAGCCAAGGCGTGACATCAATATTTATTACTCACAACTTGAGTCATGTATATCCAATTGCTGATCATTTATGTGTAATGGCAAGAGGTGAAAAAATTGCTGATTTGGATAAAAAAGACACAACAATAGATCATCTAACTGATTTATTAGTGAATGGATAATTTTGGGAGGAATTATGATTAGTGATGCGCAAATAAAACAATATAACGAAGAAGGTTATACGATCGTTGAAAATGTTTTTAGTATGGATGATTTAAATCCAATATTAAATGAATTTGAAGAAATTGTTGATGATTTTGCAGAAAAAGCTTTTCAAGCTGGAAAAATTACAAACAAACATGATGATAAAGATGTCTTTAAAAGACTAGCTGCTCTCGAAAGAGATTTTAAAGGTTCTTCCGTATTAATACATCATAGAGGGGAATTAAAACCAGCTCTTGCAAATCTTTGGGGATCAAAAAAACTTTTAGATATGGTTGAAAATTGGGTTGGCAAAGATATTTCTGGTCATCCAGTTTGGAATATTAGATCTAAAACACCTCAGACAGCTAGGATGACAGTTCCATGGCACCAAGACTCTGCTTATTTAAAAGATGGAGCAGAAAAAACCACTCAGCCTGCTGCGTGGATTCCATTTCTAGATGTAAATAAAAATAATGGATGCATGCAAGTTGTTCCTGGAGGACATAGACCTGAAAGAGTTTTGAATCATAAATTAGAAAAGAAAGATGGTTCAGTAAAAGATTCTTGGTATTTATTTATTGAAGACAAAGATATTCCAGAGGAGAAAGTCGTTACTTGTGAAATGAAGGCTGGCTCAGTTCTATTTTTACATCAATTAGTTCCTCATCGATCACTTGAAAATTTATCTGAGGATGTAAGGTGGAGCGTTGACCTAAGATTTCAAAATCCAAAAGATGAAGCTGGTTTTCACACTGGTTTGGTTGATCCAATCATAATGAGAAAATCAGAAGATCCAAGTTATACAGCTGATTGGGACTCTTGGTTTAAAGGTTATGAAGAACAACACACTAAATTTAGAGGGACTTCAAAAAAAGACCAATTTGACTCCACAGTTGATGGGTCATGGTTAGATCGTTGGGATAATTAATTTAATTATCAAGCATGGAAGTTAATCTCGATGATTGGTACAGACCAGAAGTCGACAGAAAAAAATTAAAAGCCTTAAGTAAAAGAAGAGATCTACCTGGACTAATCCATTTCTTCTTTTATTTTTTATCTTTATTTATTTCAGGATATTTAGCATACATTACTTTAGGTACGTGGTGGACATATCTATTCTTTTTTATTTATGGTACGATTTATGCGTTCAGTGTAGCGAACTGGCATGAAACTGTTCATCGAACTGCATTCAAGACTCGTTGGATAAATGAATTTTTTTATCATATCAGTTCTTTCATGTGTGACTTTGAAGGTTTTAGATGGCGTTGGAGCCATACTTTCCATCATTCAAAGACATTACAAACAGAAGATGATTATGATCACGAAATACAAGTATCAAGACCGATAGAATTATTTGCATTCTTTTTGAATTTTATACCTCTTACAGATTTATTATACCCACATAAATTAATTAAGTTTGAAGTTCTAAAACATGCTTTTGGAAAATTCACTCCAGTTATTGATATAACAGCGCCTAAAGAAGAAAAGAAAAAAATTCTTTGGAACTCAAGATTATATGTTTTTATTTGGTTAACAGTTATTGCATATTCTTTTTACTTAGGTTCTTTCTTACCAATAATTTATATTATTTTACCAACTTATATTGGGAAGCCAATTTGGTTTGCCGTAAATGTGACTCAACACCTAGCTGCTAAAGTTGACACAAAAGATCACCGCTTAAGCACTTACTCTGTTAGAATAAATCCAATATTAAGTTTTTTATATTGGCATATGGAATATCATTTAGAGCATCATATGTTTCCTATGGTGCCTTCATACAATTTAAAAAAATTACGAAAAGAAATTGATAAAGAATTACCACAACCTTTCACGAGTCTTTTTGATTTTTATAAAAAAGTTTTGCCAGCTGTTATATCTTTGGCTACTGATCAAAATAAATATTATAAAGTTAAATTAAATAATTAAACTACCAAGAACCAGAATTTTCCATAGACTTCCATGGTTCTTGTTGAGGTAAAGATTCCCCTTCTTGTAAGATCTCAATGGAAATTCCATCGGGAGAGCGAACAAAAGCCATATGTCCATCACGAGGTGGTCTATTAATTGTGACGCCGTTGTTCATTAATTTTTCACACACTTCATAAATATTGTTAACACTGTAAGCTAGATGACCAAAGTTTCTTCCTCCAGTATATTTTTCCGGATCCCAATTATATGTTAGTTCAAGAAGACCTGTTCTTTCATCGCTATTTTCAGCAGCTAAAAATATTAGGGTAAAACGACCTTTTTCATTGTCAACTCGTCGCACCTCTTTTAATCCAAGTTTGTTACAGTAAAAATCTAGAGAAGTATCAATGTTCTCAACCCTCACCATTGTGTGTAAATATTTCATAAAAACTAATAAATATTAACACAATTTTAAATTTATTTTCAATTGTTATTTTGCTTAATTCACGTAAAATAAAATTCAAATAGGGAGGAATTAATGAAGAAGAAAAAAGAATTAAAAATCTCTAGACGTACAGTTATGAAAGGAGCTCTTGCTGCGGGTGCAATGATGTCAGCAGGATCTATACCTTCAAAACTATTTGCTGGAGAATTTAATATTCCTGATCCACTAAAACCATTACCAACAACTGGTGGTAATATGCGATGGATTGATAGTGGTGACATGAAAGGTGTCTTTTGGAAAAAATTATTTCCAGAATATGCAGCTTCAAGAGGTATCACTATTGAATATGATGGTTTGCCATGGAAAGAAATAAATAAAATTGTTCCAATTGCTATAAGAAATGGAACTGTTCATGATGTATTCCAATTACCGATAGGAATGGATCCGGGTGTTGCAGTATCTGAAGGTTGGGTGCAACCATGGGATGACTACATTGAAAACATCGACGAATGGTTAGGTGCGTTTCCTAGTGGTGTTTATCTTCCTGGTGTCAACCAATTCAATGGAAAGACCTATGGAACATGTTTAACAGCAAATAAGAGAACGGGAACTTGTCTTCTGTATAGTGAAAAATATATGAGTGAAGCTGGTTATGATCCTCAAGCTGGTCGTATGACATATTCTGAAATCAGAGATGCTGCTAAAAAAATTACTAAAAATGGTAATGGTCAGTATTATGGTTGGATCATTGGTGGAAACCAAGTTAATCGATGGGAAGATGTTGTCCATACATTTGGACAAGTAGGTGGAGCACATAGTGGAAGAGGTGGTTTTACAAATAGACACATTAACTTCCAAAATGGTAAATTCCAAATTGCATCTGATCAATATATGGAAGCAGTTGAATTACTTCTTCAATTAAAATCAGATGGAAGCGCTTTCCCAGGAGTTATGAGTATGAATGCTCCTCAAGCTAGAGCTTTGATGCCACAAGGTGCAGCAGGAATGATATTCCAAGGTCCTTGGTGTATTGGAGTTTGGGGAAGAGATGCTCCAGATTGGAAATATGGTATTGCAAGTGAACCAGTTCCAGATGGAAAAGAAGCACAACCACTTTACATTGCAGAAGGTGGATCAAATACTTTTTGGTTAAGTGCTAATAGTACAATGGGACCATTTGCTGGTGACCTGATTAGATTTATGGGAACTGAGCAAGGTCAAATTTACTGGGCTCAAACTGTTGGTGCCGCAGATCCAGCTGTTAATCCAGATGCAGTTGCTAAAGCTGGTTTAACCGGACCATCAGCACAAGCTTTAGCTATGTTTGCTGAAAACATACTTGTTGGACCTAATCCAATTGTAAGAAATAAAGATGTTGGTATTGTAGCTGCAAAGTCTAGAGTACCAGATCCTTCTTTGGCTCTAGTTATTCAAGGGTTGTATACTGGACAACTTAAAGGTGTGGAAGCACAGCTTAAAGATTGTAATCAAAGGTATGAAGATGCTCTTGATAAAG
>CACNCW010000028.1 GCA_902619055.1 uncultured Alphaproteobacteria bacterium | reverse complement strand
AATACATAATTTTAATTCATCTAAAGAAGGTTCACTACCTTCTAAGTACTTTTCCATTATTGAATCATCTTCTTCAACAGCTTTTTCAATTAATTTTAATCTATATTCAGAAGATTGTTCTTTTAAATCATCAGGAATGTCAACAATGTCAAATTTAGCTCCTAAACTTTCATCCTGCCAAATGATCGCTTTATTTGCCACTAAGTCTACAACACCCTTTAAATTATTTTCAATTCCAATTGGTAATTGAGTTACTAAAGGGTATGATCCTAAGCGTTCAGAGATCATATCTACGCACATAAAGAAGTTCGCTCCTGTTCTATCGAGTTTATTAACAAAACACATTCTTGGCACTTTATATTTATCTGCCTGTCTCCAAACAGTTTCTGATTGTGGTTCAACTCCAGCAACTCCATCAAATACCGCTACTGCTCCATCTAAAACTTTTAATGATCTTTCTACCTCAATAGTAAAATCCACATGACCAGGAGTATCAATGATGTTTATTCTGTGATCTTTCCAAAAACATGTTGTTGCAGCTGAGGTAATTGTTATTCCTCTCTCTTGTTCCTGCTCCATCCAATCCATTGTAGCAGCACCATCATGTACTTCACCAATTTTATGAGATTTACCTGTGTAGTATAAAATTCTTTCTGTAGTAGTAGTCTTTCCAGCATCAATGTGTGCCATTATACCTATATTTCTGTATTTTGATATTTGATGAGATCTAGTCATAATTTACTACCACCTAAAATGTGAAAAGGCTCTGTTTGCATCAGCCATTTTATGAGTCTCTTCTCTTTTTTTAACAGAATTACCTTTATTATTAAAAGCATCTATTATTTCATTAGCAACTCTTTCTCTCATAGTTTTTTCATTTCTTTTTGTTGCTGAGTCAACTATCCATTTCATAGCTAAGGTTTGAGCTCTTTTTGGCCTAACTTCCATTGGAACTTGATAGGTTGCTCCTCCTACTCTCCTTGATCTTACCTCCAGGGATGGTTTAACGTTATTTAGTGCCTCATGAAAAAATTCAATTGGTGTTTTATCAGTTTTCTTTGATACAATTTCAAATGCACCATAGACAATTCTTTCAGAAGTTGATTTCTTTCCATCAAGCATAATTCTATTCATAAATTTAGCTAAAACTAAATCCTTGTACTTATGATCGGGAAGTATGGTTCTTTTTTCTGCAGCTCTTCTTCTAGACATAATTATTTAGGGCGTTTAGCTCCGTAAAGAGATCTTCTTTGTTTTCTTGATGATACTCCTTGAGTGTCTAAAGTACCTCTTAATATATGGTATCTAACTCCTGGTAGATCCTTAACTCTTCCACCTCTTATCAAAACAACAGAGTGTTCTTGTAAATTATGACCTTCACCAGGAATATAGGCTGATACCTCCTGTCCATTAGTTAGTTTAACTCTTGCAACTTTTCTCAAGGCTGAGTTTGGTTTTTTTGGAGTTGTTGTATAAACCCTAGTACATACACCCCTTTTTTGAGGACTTTTATCCAAAGCAGGAACTTTATTTCTTTTTTTAACAGCAGTTCTGCCTTTTCTTACAAGTTGGTTTATTGTTGGCATTCCATCCTCAAGTTAAGTGTTTGGATTAAATCCACGACCTCTAACAAATCGTAGAGGTCTTTATTAATTGAAATGTATAAAGTCAAGTAAATATACTAAAAAATTTTACTAAATTTCCGTATTTTTTGACTTATTTTCATCAATTATTTCTTTATCTCTTTCGAAAGCTAAATTCTCATAATCAGATGTCATTTTCCCAGTTCCAGCGGGTATTAATCTTCCAACGATCACGTTTTCCTTAAGCCCATTTAAAGTATCAACTTTTCCTAAAGTAGCTGCATCTGTAAGAACTTTGGTTGTTTCCTGGAATGAAGCAGCAGAAATAAATGAATTTGTTTGAAGGCTCGCTTTAGTTATACCTAATAGAACTGGCTCAAAAATAACTTCTTTTTTTCCCTCTTTAATCAAGAGCTTATTAAGCTTAATGGCATCTCTACGTTGGATCTGTTCTCCTGCAATAAGATTTGATTCTCCTGGATCTTTAATCAAAACTTTTTGAAGCATTTGCCTTGCAATTGTTTCAATGTGTTTATCATTGATGAATACACCTTGAAGTTTATATACTGATTGCACTTCTCTAACTAAATACCTTGCTAATTCCTCAACACCTAATATCCTTAAAATATCATGTGGGACAGGCGTGCCTTCTACAAGTATATCACCTCTCTTTACGAAGTCACCTTCCTGAACATTTAAGTATTTTGATCTTGGAATTAATAATTCAAATGTTTCTTTCTCATCTAAAGATGTAATAATTACTCTTCGCTTGTTTTTATAATCTTTACCAAAAGAAATTTTTCCGTCTATCTCACACATTATTGCTGGATCTTTTGGTTTTCTAGCTTCAAAAAGTTCAGCAACTCTAGGTAGTCCTCCAGTTATATCTTTTGTTTTAGAAGACTCTTTTGGAATTCTTGCTATAACTTGCCCTGCAAATACCTCCTGTCCATCTTCAACGCTAAGAATAGAATCAATAGACATCGGATAATTTGAAAAATTTGTGTTATCTTCTTCAACGTCTGATTGAGTATCATTAATATTAATTGCTGGTTTAAAATTTTTACTTTTTTGGTTCTGACTCCAATCTATAACTACCTTGCTAGATATTCCAGTAGTATCATCAATAGATTCTCTGAAGGATATGCCTTGTTTCAGATCAACATATTTAACATAACCTTTCTTCTCTGAAATTATAGGAAGTGTGTATGGGTCCCATTCAGCGAGAGTTTGATTAATTTGAACTTTGTCACCATCGTTAACAAGAAGTTTAGATCCAAAAGGTATATTTGAAGAATATTTTACAGTATCCTCATCAATAATTGATATTTTACCATTTCTGCTTAAAACAATTTTATTACTAAAACGATCCTCAATAATTTTAATATTATCTAATTTTATTTTTCCTGATGCAGGTCCAACTGCACTAGATTGTTCTACTGAAGAACTAGCAGCACCTCCAATGTGGAATGTTCTCATTGTTAACTGAGTCCCAGGCTCACCAATTGATTGAGCAGCTATAATACCTACGGCTTCTCCAACATTCACAGGTGTGCCGCGCGCAAGATCTCTACCATAACAAACGGAACAAATACCGTCTTCAGTCTCACAAGTTAACACTGATCTTATCTTTAATGATCTTAATCCCAATTCTGCTATTCTATCTAAATGTTGTTCGGAAATTATTTCTCCTGATTTAACAATGACTTTATTATTTTCATCTTGAATATCTTCTATTGGAGTTCTTCCAAGTATTCTTTCAGTCAAAGGTGAAGTGATATTTCCAGAGTCAACAATTTCCTCAACTATGACGCCATTTTTAGTTTTACAATCTACTTCGCGAATGACAGCGTCTTGAGCTACGTCAACTAATCTCCTTGTTAAGTAACCACTACTAGCAGTTTTTAGTGCAGTGTCAGCCAATCCTTTACGGGCTCCATGTGTAGATGTAAAATACTCTAATACTGATAATCCTTCTTTAAAATTAGATTTAATTGGATTTTCAATTATTTCTCCAGATGGTTTAGCCATTAAACCTCTCATACCTGATAATTGTTTTAATTGAGCAGCTGAACCTCTAGCACCAGAATGTGCCATCATGTATACTGAGTTTATTTGCTGGTTATCAGATGGATTTGATATTACATCTAACATCTTATCTGCAACCTTATTGGTACATTCAGACCAAGCATCAACAACTTTATTGTATTTCTCTCCTTGAGTTATTAAACCATCTTGATATTGATTTTCATATTCTTGGACCTTTAGCTGAGTATCATTTAGAAGTGAATCTTTGTCTGAAGGTATTATTAGATCATCTTTTCCAAAAGAGATTCCAGCAATTGCAGCATATTTAAAGCCAATTTGCATTATATGATCTGCAAAAAGAACAGTCTCTTTTTGACCACAAAACCTATAAACAGTATCTATAATATTACTAACCTCTTTTTTTGTTAAAATTTTATTGATCATGTCAAAATTTATGTTTTTGTTTTTGGGCAAAATATTACCTAATATCATTCTACCAGGAGTAGTCTTTATCTTTATTGATTTACCTTCAAAATCATTTATTCTTGTATTAATTTTTGAGTGAAGGCTTAGATCTCCGTTCTCAAGTGCTTTTTCTATCTCGTTTAGATCGATAAAATATCTGTCTTGTCCTGTTTGATTATCTCTCATTATTGAGAGATAGTAAATGCCAAGCACTATATCCTGCGAAGGAACAATTATTGGTTTTCCGCTTGATGGAGACAAAATATTGTTTGTACTCATCATTAGAACACGCGCTTCTAGTTGAGCTTCAAGACTTAAAGGAACGTGAACCGCCATCTGATCTCCATCAAAATCGGCATTAAATGCAGTACAAACTAATGGATGTAATTGAATTGATTTTCCTTCAATTAAAATTGGTTCAAAAGCCTGTATGCCCAATCTGTGTAATGTTGGAGCTCTGTTAAGTAGGATTGGGTGTTCTCTAATTACTTCTTCTAAAATATCCCAAACTCTTGGATCTTCTTTTTCTACAAGTTTTTTTGCAGCTTTTATTGTATTTGCCCATCCATAAATATCTAATTTATGAAATATAAATGGCTTGAAAAGTTCTAAAGCCATTTTTTTCGGAATACCACATTGGTGAAGCTTTAAATTTGGTCCTACAACTATTACTGATCTACCTGAATAATCAACCCTTTTGCCAAGAAGATTTTGTCTGAACCTTCCTTGCTTACCCTTCAACATATCTGATAATGATTTAAGTGGTCTTTTGTTTGTAGAAGTAATTACTCTACCTCTTCTTCCATTATCAAATAGTGCGTCAACAGACTCTTGTAACATTCTTTTTTCGTTTCTAATAATTATGTCAGGAGCTCTGAGGTCAATTAATCTTTTCAAACGGTTATTTCTATTTATTACTCTTCTATAAAGGTCATTTAAATCACTAGTTGCAAATCTTCCACCATCTAAAGGCACTAAAGGTCTTAATTCTGGAGGAATTACAGGCAATACTCTCAATATCATCCATTCAGGTTTATTTTTTGATAAAATAAAGGATTCAATTAATTTTAATCTTTTTGTAATCTTTGTTTTTTTTAATTCTGATTTAGTTTCTGCTAAATCTATTTTCAATTGTTTATAATCCGCCTCAAGATCGATACTAAGTAACATTTGTTCAATAGCTTCTGCACCAATTGCGGCACTAAAAGAATCCTCACCATACTCATCTTGATATTCAATATACTGTTCCTCAGATATAATTTCACCTTTTTTTAGATCAGTTAATCCAGGCTCAACAACAATAAATTGTTCAAAGTACAACACCTTTTCTAGGTTTTTAATAGTCATATCTAACAGAGTTGCAATTCTACTTGGTAATGATTTCATAAACCAAATGTGCGACACTGGAGCAGCAAGTTCAATATGACCCATTCTATCTCTTCGAACTTTAGAAAGTGTTACTTCAACACCACACTTTTCACAAATTATTCCTCTAAATTTCATTCTCTTATATTTACCACAAAGACACTCATAATCTTTTACCGGACCAAAAATTCTTGAACAAAATAATCCATCCTTTTCGGGTTTGAATGTTCTATAATTAATAGTTTCTGGTTTTTTTATTTCTCCAAAAGACCAGGATCTTATATCTTCTGGACTAGCTATAGAAATTTTGAGACTATTAAAATTTTGAACACCTAAATTCTGATTAAAAATATTTGTAAGTTCTTTATTCATTTGACCCTATTAAGTTAGTAATATTATTATCTTTTAGATTTTCTTTAAAATCTAAATTTAAACCAAGTGATCTTAATTCTTTTACCATTACGTTAAATGACTCAGGTGTTCCTGATTCAAAATTATTATCACCCTTAACAATTGATTCATAAACTTTTGTTCTTCCTGCAACATCATCAGATTTAATTGTTAAAATTTCTTGCAAAGTATAAGCAGCACCATATGCCTCTAATGCCCAAACTTCCATTTCACCAAATCTTTGACCTCCAAATTGAGCTTTACCTCCAAGGGGTTGTTGAGTAACCAAACTATATGGACCAATAGATCTGGCGTGAATTTTTTCATCAACTAAATGATGTAACTTTAACATATACATATAACCAACAGTAACAGGTCTTTCAAATTTTTTGCCTGTAATTCCGTCGTATAGTATTTCTTGACCTGTGCTAGATACACCTGATTGAGATAATAAATCAGTTATATCCTTGTCTTTTGCACCATCAAATACTGGAGTTGCGAAAGGTATACCATCCTTTAGATTATTCCCTAACTCTAAGATTTGATCATCATTCATCTCTTTAATCAATTTTTTATGTTTATCTAAATTATAAATTTCTAGTAATTTATCTCTTAAGTCTTTTGTTTGACCTTGAGTTTGAATTTTTTTAATCATTTCATTAACCTGCCTACCAAGCGAAGCAGAGGCCCAACCTAAATGTGTTTCTAGAATTTGACCGATGTTCATCCTGCTTGGAACTCCTAAAGGATTCAAGACAATATCTACAGGTGTTCCGTCTTCTAAATATGGCATATCTTCAACTGGGCAAATTTTTGAAATAACGCCTTTATTGCCATGCCTTCCTGCCATTTTATCTCCAGGTTGAAGTTTACGTTTAACAGAAATAAAAACTTTAATTAATTTTAGTACACCTGGAAGTAACTCATCTCCACTTTGAATTTTATCTATTTTATTTTCAAATTTTTGATTAATGTTGCCAAGTTGATTTTCATAATTCTTTACTAAATTTTCAATTTGTTCACTTTTATTATCATCAGCAATATTGATTTTAAGCAAATCATTTAATGTAAAGTTTTCAATATCTTCGTATTTTATTTCAGCATTTTTTACTAAGCCCTCATTTCCTGATACAAATTTTTGCTTTGTAAGCAGTTCGCGTAAATGGTTTCCAAAACTTTTTTCTAAAATTTTTAATTCATCATCTCTGTCACGAGCAATTACTTCTATTTGATGATTTTCAATGCTAATTGCTCTTTCATCTTTCTCAATACCTCTTCTTGAGAAAACTCTGATTTCAACAATAGTTCCTTTTACTCCAGGAGGAACTCTCAAACTTGTATCTTTTACATCAGCAGCTTTTTCTCCAAAGATTGCTCTTAGTAATTTTTCCTCTGGTGTCATTGGGGACTCTCCTTTAGGAGTAACTTTTCCAACAAGTATGTCTCCAGAATTAACCTCAGCACCGACATAAACAATTCCTGTTTCATCAAGGTTAATTAACATTTCCTCGCTTGCATTAGGTATATCTCTTGTTATTTCTTCAGGACCAAGTTTTGTGTCTCTGGACATAACTTCAAATTCTTCAACATGTATAGAAGTAAAAACATCATCTTGAACAACTTTTTCTGAAATAAGTATTGAATCCTCAAAGTTGTAACCATTCCAAGGCATAAAAGCAGCGAGAACATTTCTTCCAAGAGCTAGTTCACCCAATTCGGTTGCGGGCCCATCAGCAATTACTTGATTTTTTTCAACTTTGTCACCTACATTTACAAGTGGTTTTTGAGTAATACATGTATTTTGATTAGATCTTTGAAATTTAGCTAAATTATAAATGTCAATTTTATTAAGTGTCTTATCACTTTTATCTGTAATTCTGACTACAATTCTATTAGCATCAAGTTGATCAACAATTCCCTCCCTTTTAGCAACTATAGTTGATCCGCTATCATTAGCTACAGTGTATTCCATGCCTGTTCCTACAAGAGGAGCCTTGGGTTGAATTAAAGGAACAGCTTGCCTCATCATATTTGATCCCATTAATGCTCTATTCGCATCGTCATTCTCTAAGAAAGGAATAAGGGATGAAGCAACTGAAACTAATTGTTGTGGAGAAACATCCATAAGATCGATAGCCTCAATATCTACATTTATAAATTCTCCATTTTTTCTACAACTTACAACTTGTTTGGAAAATTTACCTTTAGCATCAACCTCTGCGTTTGCCTGAGCAATTACAAAGTCTTCCTCATCTATTGCACTGAGATATATTACATTGTTAGTAACCTTTCCAGAGGTCACAATTCTGTAAGGTGTTTCTATAAAACCGTATTTATTAATTCTAGAATAAGATGCCAGACTGTTGATTAATCCAATATTAGCTCCTTCAGGCGTTTCAATCGGACAAATTCTTCCATAATGAGTTTGATGGACATCTCTAACCTCAAATCCAGCTCTTTCTCTATTAAGTCCTCCAGGACCTAAAGCTGAAACTCTTCTTTTATGAGTAATTTCACTTAATGGATTAGTCTGGTCCATAAATTGACTCAATTGGCTTAATCCAAAAAACTCTTTAATTGAAGCAACAACAGGTTTAGCATTCACAATGTCTTGCGGCATTATGTTGTCAACCTCGAGAGAGCTGAGCCTCTCTTTTATAGCCCTATCCATTTTTAAAAGACCAATTCGATACTGATTTTCTAAAAGTTCACCAACTGATCTTACTCTTCTGTTCGCCAAATGATCAATATCGTCAATCTCACCCTTACCATCTATAAGGTTATGCATATGCTTTACAACATCAAGTATATCACTTTTATCAAGAGTTCTTTGCTCCATTGAAGTATCTTTTTTAAATTTAGAACTTATTTTTAATCTACCAACTGATGATAAGTCATATCTATCAGAGTTAAAGAAAAGGTTATTAAACAAGTTTTCAGCAGTTTCAATTGTCGGTGGCTCACCGGGTCTAAGTATTTTAAATACTTCAAAAAGAGCTTCTTCTCTTGATCTAGCTTTGTCAAGTTGAAGAGTGTTTCTGATATATGATCCAATTTCAATATTATCTACCTTTAATATATCAAGTTTAGTTACTTTACTCTCATTTATGAAATTTAGAAAGACATCATCGATTTCATAGCCCGCTTCGAAGAAAATTTTTCCTGTTTTTTCATCAATAATATCTGAAGATAAAAAGAAGCCTAAAATTGACTCTTCACTTATTGAAATGCTGGAAATATTTTTCTTTTTTAGATCGTTAATTATTTTTTGGTTAATTTTAGTACCTTTAGTTGCAATAGTTTTTCCATTTTTTGAGTCAAGTAAATCAAAATTTAAAATTTTTCCTTTAAAAAAAGATAAATCTTGTTTTGATGTCCATCCATAATCATTTTTTTTGTATGAAATATTATCATAAAAAAGAGATAGGATTTCTTCATTTGTCATTCCTAGAATTTTTTTTGAATCAGGTTCAATTTTATTGACTTCACATTCTTTTATGTATTTTTCTGAAATACTACTGAGTAAGCATTTAAATAATGTTGTAACAGGAAACTTTCTTTTTCTGTCAATTCTTGCATGAATGTTATTTTTAGCATCGTGCTCAAAATCTAACCATGAGCCTCTATAAGGAATAATTCTTGCATTAAATAAATATTTTCCACTTGTGTGAGTTTTTCCATAATCATGATCAAAAAACACACCAGGTGAACGATGCATTTGACTAACTACAACTCTTTCGGTTCCATTAACCACAAAAGTAGCATTTTTAGTCATTAGAGGTATATCCCCCATATAAACTTCTTGTTCTTTTATGTCTCTTACAGATTTTGTTCCGGCAATTTCATCAATATCCCAGATAATTAATCTAAAATTAACAAGCAATGGAGTTCCATATGTCATTCCCCTCTGTGAACATTCATCAACATCATATTTAGGTATACCTAGATTGTAGCTCACATAATCTACAGTTGCTCTTTCTGCATAGTCGTGAATTGGAAAAACAGATTTAAAAATCGAGTGAAGACCAACATTTTCTCTTTTATCAGGATCAGCTTTGAGTTGAAGAAAGTTATCAAATGATCTTTTCTGAACTTCAACCAAATTTGGTAAGGACGTGACTAGCGGAATCTTACCGAATGATTTTCTTATTTTTTTTGAATTAATATGATCTAAACTCACCGTATCTCCTTAATTTGCTTTTTGTGTAGGCCTTATTAAAGGCCTACAAATTATTTAAGAGTAACTTTTGCTCCCGCTGCTTCTAATGCTTTTTTCATTTCTTCAGCTTCTTCTTTTTTTACCCCTTGTTTAAGTGGCTTAGGCGCACCTTCAACTAAATCTTTAGCTTCTTTTAAGCCTAAACCTGTAATAGTTCTAACTTCTTTGATTACTGCAATCTTATTTGATCCAGATTCAGATAGCTCTATATCAAATTCTGTCTTTTCTTCTGCTGCAGCATCACCTCCGCCTGCTGCTGGAGCTGCGGCAACTGCTACTGGAGCTGCGGCAGATACACCCCACTTCTCTTCAAGCAACTTACTTAATTCAGCTGCCTCAAGAACAGTAAGTGAAGATAGATCTTCAACAATTTTATTTAAATCAGCCATTTATTTCTCCTTATCTACCTAGTTCGACTCTTGTTTATTGCTACTATTAGAACTAATTAATCTTGCAATTTGTGCTCCAGGCTCAATAGTAATTGAAGCTATTTTTTGAGCAGGCGCTGAAATTAATCCTATTATTTTACCTCTTAACTCATCAAGAGACGGTAATTTTGCAAGAAAATCAATTCTGTCTCTATCAATTTTCTCTCCATTATAACCTCCGCCGATAATTTTAAACTTTTCGAATTTTTTCTCAAAGCTAACTGCTACTTTTGCTGGTGCTACTGCATCATCAGAATAAGCAATTGCTGTTGGACCTTTAAAAAGTTCAGAAATTTCTTTAAATTGAGTTTCGGATATAGCAAGTTTAGTGAGTCTGTTCTTAGTTACTTTAAATTTTGCTCCATTTTCTCTCATTTCTTTTCTAAGTTGCTCTGTTTCATTAACTGATAAACCAGAATATTCGGCCACAATTACTGATGTTGAGTTAGCAAACTCATTTTTAAGATCACTAACAAAATCTTTTTTTTCAGAACGTTTCACGTCAACCTCGGTTTTAATTGAATCTTGTGGATTCAATATTAGCTAAAATTAGTTTGCCCACCAAACTAACTTAAAGCCTGTCAAGAAGCAAATCAATGACTCGCTTCAGTCTATGCAGGTTATTAAGCTTTTAAGCTCCTGCAGTCTTTGACAGGTGATGATCAAAGATCATCTATTGAATTAATTATCTCAAGCTAGCTTGATTAATATTTAATCCAATTCCCATAGTTGAAGCTATGGTAACCTTTTTGATAAAAGAACCCTTTACTGAATCAGGTTTACTCTTAACAACAGAAGAGTAAAATGTTTTAATATTTTCTAACAAATCCTCTTCATTGAAATCTATTTTACCAACTCCGGCATGAATAATGCCAGATTTATCATTTTTGAATTTAACTTGACCTGACTTCGCATCTTTAACTGATTTAGAAATTTCATTTGTGACTGTTCCAAGTTTAGGGTTTGGCATTAACCCCTTAGGACCAAGTATTTTTGCAACTTTGCCAAGCTTTGGCATCATATCTGGTGTTGCAATAAGTATAT
>CACNCW010000027.1 GCA_902619055.1 uncultured Alphaproteobacteria bacterium | reverse complement strand
AAGAGATTAAAAAGAGCATCAATGGATTACTATGATTATCTAGAATTAAAAAAACATTTAAGTTGGGAAAAATTTTATGAGTGGTCAAAAGATAATTCATATCGACTCGTTCTTCTAACAACAAAAAGTAAAAAAAGTTATTTCGATTATAAATTTCAATCAAATGATATTATTTTATTTGGTAGAGAAAGTGCAGGAGCGCCTGATTTTGTCCATAGCTCTGTCGATGAAAGATTAACAATACCAATGATAAAGGGGCCTAGATCGATTAATCTTAGTAGTTCAGTTGCTATTGTAGCTGGTGAAATGTTACGTCAATTAACTTAAGCTAAGCTTCCCATCTTTCCTTCTTGATAGTCCATCATTGCTTGCTTGATTTCTCCTTCAGAATTCGCCACAAAAGGACCATAACGTGCTACAGGTTCTTTAAGCGGCTTACCTGCTAAAACTAGGTAGGATCCCTTTTCTGATATCGATGTAAGTTGAATCTCATCACTTGACTGATCAAAGTAAATCATATCACCTTTATTAGCGATTTTATCTTCCTCGTTAAATTGTAATTGACCATCGATAATATAGATCATAAGATTTTGTTCTTTATCAACATTAAACTTTGTCATATCTGGTTTTGAAAATTGAATATCAAATATTGATACAGGTGAATATGTTTGAACTTTGGATTTGGTTCCATTTATTTCACCCACAAGAACTTTAATTTCTATATTTGCATTTTCAGATACTGTTGGAATAGTATTTCTTTTAATATGTTGGTACCAAGGTTTAACTTTTTTATTTTTTTGTGGAAGGTTAACCCAGATTTGTAAACCTTGCATGATACCGCCACTCTTCTTGAATTTTTCTGTTACTAATTCAGAGTGAATTAAACCTGAACCAGTTGTCATCCATTGTACATCACCAGTTTCAATTTCTGCTTGTCCTCCAAATGAATCTCTATGCTCTACTTCACCACCAAGCATATAAGTAATTGCCTCAAATCCACAATGAGGATGTGCTGGTACACCAGTTGCACCTCCTGGCTCATAATTAATTGGGCCGAAATGATCAAAAAGAAGAAATGGATCATTTTCTCTCATTCCGGGGACAGGGAAAGCTCTCGTTACAGGTATCCCGTCACCCTCAAAAGTCTTCATACACTCTTTAATTTCTATTATTTTTCTCATAAATTTGTTTAAATATTATTCAGATATAGATATAGGTATCATAATGAAAAATCAAAATCCAAACCCACCAAAGTGTGGTTGCAGTTGTAGCTGTTGCTGTACTTGTGAAGGTGGAGATTGCTGTTAATAAATTATTTTTAATTTAATAACTTAATGAGTGTGATTTGTTAGATTATTAATATCTGACTCCTCTATTTCTTCTATTGATTTTGCGACTCGCCAATTTTTCATTGATCCGTCTTCATTTCTTGCAGTAATTACAGTTTCAATTGGTGGACAATCAGGTTCATGACAACTGAGCTCAGCAATACTTATTATAGTATTTTCTGGTAATTTATATTTCTTGGAAATTAAATGTTTAAGATTTCTTATTTTTTCAACATTTTGAGTTTTACGATTAAACATATTTTCTCTCTTAATTGTCTGCCCATAAGGATGATAAAAGAATAGAACCTTTCATATCGCCAATTAATATTTGTGAGTTATCACTAGATATAGCTATTGTTGAAACTTCTGAACCTGTTGAACTTCTAATCATAATTGGTTTTTTACTTTCATCAATTTCTGCTAATAAAACTGACCCATCTGTAAAACCGGTGAAAACAGCTTTTTCTCCATTAAGTGCTTTAACAAATGTTGCAAGTTCTTTACCACCGTTTGCAACAACAATTGGCTTTCTCCCCATTGGTCCTTCTTTACCATCAAATGGCCAGCAAACTGCATCACTGGATCCAGATGTTACCAAATACGGTGTATCACCAACCCAAGTAAAACTTTTAATTTTTGATGGATAACCTCTCATTGCTAAATCCGCTTTGTCGTTTATGCGCCAACCATGAATTTGATTTTCTTGCATTGCAGTTACAATATATTTTGTATCTGGGCTAAACGTTACAGTTCCATGCGATCCTTTCCAGGTATAATTTGAGGCTGTCCATTTATTATTATTAAGTTTCCACACTGTTACTCCACCGTATCTTGAGACCGCAAGACGCTTACCTTTATTATCAAATGCTAATCCAGCAACAGTACTTTGATGCTCTAAAGTTTGTGGTTTATCTTTGTTTTTTGTCCAAATATAAACAGTCTTTCCTGATGAACAAACTTTAGTATCTTTGTGGGAAGCTACACAGTCAACCCACTTTGAACCAAAATTAAAAATTTCATCAATATTTCCATCAGATGATATTTTTAGAAAACGTCCATCGTCTCCTCCCGTTAACACATGATCTTCATAATTTGTCATACTCAACACTACACCCTTATGTGCTTTAACAGTTTTAGGATCAGATCCAGATTGAAAAAATCTTACAGTGCCGTCTCCAAATCCTACCGCTATTTGATCACGAGTTGTAACCGCTTCTGTAGCTGGAGCTCCAATATTAAAAATTGAACCTCTTCTTTCAAGTTCAGTTTTATTTGTTTCCTGAAGTTTTTCTAAATCAGCGTTCATGCTGATTTACAATTTTCAAAGCCTTCCTTAAGATTCATATTATCAAGATCACGACCAATAAATACTACTCGAGAACTTCTATCTTTTCCTTTAGGCCAAGGTCCCATTGGTGAAGCATCCATAAGCATATGCACTCCTTGAAATACATATCGCTCTTCTTCACCTTTAAAGTTCAAAATACCTTTTGATCGAAGAATATCCTGGCCCTTAGTCCTAAGTAAATTTCCAAACCAATCTTGAAACTTATCCATATCTAATGGTGTATCAGATACAAAGGATAGACTAGTAACATCATCATCATGTTCATGATCATGATCTGATTCAAGAAAGTCAGGTTCAATATCTAATACTCTATCTAGACTAAATGCATTTAAGCCTACGATTTCATCAAGAGGTGCATCACAACGTGTTGTTTTAATAATCTTTGCAAAAGGATTTATTTTTCTAATACGATCATTAACTTTCACAATGTCATTATCTTCAACAAGTTCAACTTTATTTAACAAAATTACATCAGCAAAAGCAATTTGCTCTTCTGCTTCATGATGATCTACTAGTTGAGAACTTAGATGAACAGCATCAGCAACTGTAACAATTGCATCTAATTTTGTTCTATCAGCAACGTCTTGATCAACAAAAAATGTCTGAGCAACTGGGGCTGGATCAGCTAAACCAGTTGTTTCAACTATAATTGCATCTAGTTTGTCAGCACGTTTCATTAAACCACTAAGAATTCTAATTAAATCACCTCTAACAGTGCAACAAATGCACCCGTTGTTCATTTCAAATACTTCTTCATCAGCATCAACAACAAGGTCATTATCAATTCCCTGCTCTCCAAATTCATTTACAATTACGGCATATTTTCTTCCGTGTTGCTCAGTTAAAATACGATTTAAAAGTGTTGTTTTTCCAGCTCCAAGAAAGCCTGTTAAAACAGTTACTGGAACCTGAGAAGTATTTTCCATTTTTAATTTCCTTTTTAATTAGTTTATAAATTCCACCTTAATACAAGGTGGAATTTTTTTAAATATTAAAAACTAACAGCCTTTAAGTTCGTTACCGAGATTTGATATCAACTTAAAGTAAAGTGACTTTCCAGGGTCGATGTTTGCACCCAGAGGATCAAAGACACCTGTTTTGATATTCATATCCTCAGCTATTGTTGTAATAATCTTTGGATTAAATTGAGGTTCAGAGAAAATACATTTAATTCCCTTATCCTTAATAACATCCTGAATATCAGCTATTTGCTTTGCACCCGGTAAAACATCAGTATTCAATGTTAAAGCTCCTGCAGCTCTTACACCAAATCTTTCTTCAAAATATTGGTAGGCGTCATGGAAGACAACAAATTTTGCATCAGAATTAATATCTGTACCAACATCACTAATAAGCTGATCTAAAGCTTTAATTGTTGCTTCGGCATTTGCTTCATATTTCTCTTTATTGGCAGGATCTAAATCACCTAACTCATGAGCTATTTCATGAACCATTTCTTTGGCATTACTTGGATCTAACCATATGTGAGCATCAAACTCTCCATGGTTATGACCTTCGTGCCCAGCATGATCATCGTGATCGTCATGATCATCGTGATCGTCATGGTCATCTTGATCGTCGTGATCGTCGTGGTCATCGTGATCGTCATGGTCATCGTGATCGTCGTGATCGTCATGGTCATCGTGATCGTCGTGGTCATCATGATCGTCGTGATCGTCGTGGTCATCGTGATCGTCGTGATCATCGTGATCGTCATGGTCATCGTGATCGTCGTGATCGTCATGGTCACCAAAAATTGATTCTTCTCTAAATTTTAATTTAGCAATTGAATCAAGTTCCATAAATTCAATTACTTCTGCATCTTTTGTAATTGAGTCTAGAGGTTCTTCCATTGATGTTTCAATACTCTCTCCAATCCAAAAAATGACATCTGCTTCCTCAAGCATTTTCGCATGAGAGGGTTTCATTGTAAAACTATGTGGTGATATACTTCCATCAATTATAAGTCCAGGTTCACCTACTCCATCCATAACATTTGAAATCAATGAATGTAGTGGTTTAATTGTGGTAACAACTTTTAGCTCTGCTCTAGCAGATGCAGTTGCAACAAGAATTCCTGAAAACAAAATAATCTTAAAAATATGTAGAAAAAAATTCGTTTGTTTCATAAAAGTATTCCTATTAGAATTAAGTCTGTTAAATAGTGTAATGTTATAATATTACATTTTAAATTGTAAATAGAAAAATGAGTAAAAATAATTTATTGGTAAGTTTAAACAACGCAGGTATTTATAAGTCACCAAAATGGTTGATAAGAGGTGTATCTCTTGAGGTAAAAAGTCGTCAAATAGTTACCCTGATTGGACCCAATGGTTCTGGAAAAACTACAACAGCTAAAATGGTACTTAATATTCTTGAACCTGATGAAGGTTCATTGAAACGGTATACAAATAAAATAGCATATGTTCCTCAGAAAATTAATATCGATTGGACTTTGCCATTACGTGTTGTAGATTTTATGCGATTAACCAATAATCTCAGCAATAATGAAATTATTGAATCTTTAAATCAAACTGGTGTAGAAAAACTTTTCAAAGAACAAATACACAGTCTATCTGGTGGCGAATTTCAACGTGTCCTTCTAGCGAGAGCTATTTCAAAAAAACCAGAATTACTAGTTTTAGATGAACCTGTCCAAGGAGTTGATTTTAATGGAGAAATTGACCTTTATAATATTATAAAAAATATTTCAGCAAACCTAAATTGTGGAATTTTATTAGTCTCCCATGACTTGCATTTTGTAATGTCTGCAACAGATCATGTAGTTTGTTTAAATGGACATATCTGTTGTTCAGGAAAACCAAGTTCGGTTATAAAAGATAAAGCTTATATAGAATTATTTGGTGAGCATAGATCAAAAACCTTAACATATTATCAGCACGAACATGATCACATACATGATTCTGACGGAAGTATATCAAGTTAATGTTTGATGATTTTTTTACTAGAGCGTTAGTTGCTGGTATCGGTATTGCAATAATTACAGGGCCACTAGGTTGCTTAGTAATTTGGAGGAGATTGTCATATTTTGGTGATACTTTAGCTCACTCCGCCTTATTAGGAGTAACTTTAGCTTATGCCTTTAGTTTAAATATTGCCTTTTCCGTATTTGTAATATCTGCAGTTATTGCTTTACTGCTTCTTAACCTTCAAAAGAGGACTAGATTGGCTGGTGATTCATTACTTGGATTATTAGCTCACTCTACTTTAGCTATTGGCTTGGTTTTAATCGGCTTTTTATCAAGTATTCGTTTTGATATTATGGGATTACTTTTTGGTGATATCTTAGCAGTAACTGTAGAAGACATCGCTCTAGTATGGATTGGTGGTTTTATAATTATAGGAATTTTATATTTTATTTGGAAATCATTATTTTCAGCTACAGTTAATTATGATCTAGCTTTAGCAGAAGGAATGAAACCGAACATATATAATATGATCTTTACCCTACTACTAGCTGGAGTTATTGCATTGTCTATAAAAATGATTGGGACTCTTTTAATTACTGGTCTGCTAATAATACCAGCTGCCGCATCACGAAATATAACTCACAATCCAAAACAAATGGTATTTGTAGCCATATTAATTGGTATTTTATCTGTTACAATTGGCTTATTTACTTCTTTGGAATTGAATACCTCTTCGGGACCATCAATTATTGTTATAGCGATAATATTATTTATCATTTCTCTTATTCTACTAGAGTTTAGAGGTAAGTTGCAAAAATGAAAACAATTTGGTAATTGAGATTTATGGGATTGGCATCGGATAATTTAACTAAGAATCAAAAAACAGTTCTTGGAGTTTTAGAAAACTCTTCTGAACCGATGAAGGCGTACACAATTCTTTATGATATACAAAAAATGGGAATAAAATCTCCTCTGCAAGTTTACAGGGCACTCGATAAATTGATTGAAATTGGAAAAGTTCACAAAATAGAAAGTAGAAATTCTTACGTTGCTTGTAAACATGAAGGATGTAATGCAAAAACTTCTACATCTTTTTTGATATGTGAAAACTGTGATAGTGTTACTGAGCTAACTGGAAATAATTTATTTTCTTATTTTTCAAAACAAGCAGAAAAAAATAACTTCAATTATAAAAAACATAATTTAGAAATATTTGGTTTGTGCGAAAATTGTAAACTAAAAAACTAATTTATTAAATTATCAATCTTATTCAGACATTTATTTAATCCAAGGTCGTATTTTGTTCGTATAAAATGCTCTTGCACTATTTCAACCCATTTGAATTTTTGTAACGTTTGATGAGATATGTAAAAACAATTTAATGGAAAAGACATATTAAACATTTTTAATATTTCTTTTCTTATTACATCGTTGGTCAACACTGCCAAAGATTCGTGAATATATTTTTCTACAATCTTTTGATCACTTAAAGATGTTTTAGGTAAATTAAATAAACCTCTAAACCTAAAGTATCGATAGATTCTTAAGTAATCTTCTTTTATTCTATCCTCTATTTCACCAATAAAACAAATTTTACTTTCATTTAAATCTGATTGACCATTGTAATAATCATGGAGTTTATTATTGTTTCCAACATATAAAGCATTGAAAGTAAAATCTCTTCTGGCTGAATCTTTTTTCCAGCTGTTGGTGTAAATTACATTTGTATGTCTTCCCATTTGATTAACATCTTCACGTAAAGTTGTAATTTGTATTTTTCGATTATGAGGATAAGCAATTATAGATCCATATTGAATAGCAAAATCATCATACTCAATATTGTTATCTTTTAGTAATGACAAAACATCCTGAGGCTTCAAGGTTGTTGCTGTATCAATATCTTTGATTTCTCTTTCAAGAAGAGCATCTCGTATACATCCTCCTACTAATCGAATTTCAATATTATTTTCTTTAAAGATAGATATTAAAAACTTAACATGCTCCAGATTCAATAAATTCGTAATTTTATTTATTTCCATTATCTAGCTATTTCTTCAAAACAATTTATATTACAATAACAATGTCGACTTCTTCAAAAGAAAATGCTGCAGAAATATTTGAGGATATAAAGAAAAATTTAACTAGAGGAGTTAAAGATAGAAAACACACCTTTCACACGCCAGTCTTTAGTAATATTGATAGTGAAGGTGGAATAGATTCTAGAGTTGTAGTCTTAAGAAAATTTGATCCGAGTAGCATGACACTAAATTTTCACACAGACTTCAGATCTCCCAAAGTGCCTAATTTAAAAAACAATAGTAGTTCTCAATTTGTTTTTTATGATCATAAATTAAAAATTCAAATGCGAATCAAAACAACGTCTTTGGTTAATAATCAAAATGATACAGCTAAAGAAATGTGGGATAAAACAAGATTGTTTAGTAGAAAATGTTACTTAACATTAAAAGATCCAAGTTCAATTACTGAGTTTCCAGAAGATGGTATCCCTGAACACTTAACCGGCAAGGAACCAAGTCATGAAGAAAGTGAAAAGGGATATAAAAATTTTACAGTAGTTGAAAATAAAATTAATGAAATTGATTGGCTTTATTTAGAAATTTCAGGTCATCGTAGATTAAAATTAACATTTAAAAATAATGAACCAGAATATAATTGGTTAATACCTTAATATAATTTAAAATTATCAATAATTCTAATTTCACCAATATATAAAGCAATAAATAATCTAGCTTCAGAATAATTTTTTGTTATTTCTAAATTATTTTCATTTCTTATCTCTAAATAGTCAATTTTATTTATATTATTTTGAAGAAACTCTATTCTTAATTGATCTAAATTATTAATTCCATTTTGTTTTAACAGATTAATATGTTCTTTAATTTTATTTCCTAATACATCAAAAATTTTTAATTGATCATTAGAAAATTTAGAGTTCCTTGAAGATAAACTCATACCTGTTTTATCTCGTACAGATGGGCATTGAATTATTTTAATATTGTGATGATTAATTTTTACTAAATCTTGTATTATTTTTACTTGCTGAAAATCCTTCTCACCAAAATAACTATTCGTTGGTTTAATCATATTAAAAAAAAGATCCACAACAGTAGTAACTCCATCAAAATGGCCAGGTCGAAATTTATCACATAAAATATTTCTAAAATTGTTTACAATTTTTTTCTTTGCCAATCCTTTAGGGTATATCTCTTGAATGTCAGGTAAGAAGAGTGCATTACAACCAATATTTTCTAATTTAGAAATATCTTCATCAATTGTCTTTGGATAAGAATTGAAATCATTTTCATTGTTAAATTGAGTAGGATTAATAAATATTGAACAGATCACAAATTCGTTATGTAATTGTGCTTCTCTAATGAGAGATAAATGTCCATCGTGTAAGTTTCCCATTGTTAAAACTAAACCAATAGACTGACCCTTGTCTTTGATTGAAACTAAATTTGGCTCTAATTCACTAGCTTTTTTGAAAATTTTCATCGATTACATAAGTAAATATTTGACTTATATATAATGAATTCGTATTAGGCCCAGAGATTTATTATGAAACGCACTTACCAACCTAGTAGAGTAATTAGAAAAAGAAGACACGGTTTTAGGGCTAGAATGGCAACTAAAGCAGGTCGTCAAATCATTAATAGAAGACGTGCAAAAGGAAGAGCTCAATTAAGCGCTTAAAAAGGCCAAATGGCCCAAACATTATTTACAATTAAGAAAAGATCGACTTTCGTTATGATACGAAACCAAGGAGAATTTATAAAAGGTAAAAATATGAATATCCAAATTTTACACAATCAAGATCTAGAAAATTCCATAGGTGTAGGATACACAGCTTCCAAAAAAATTGGCAACGCAGTAAAAAGAAATAGAGCAAAGAGAATAATGAGAGAATTAGCTAGAAAAATTATTATTAATGGTAAAATTAATTCATATTATGTGTTAATAGCTAAAACGTCATTGCTCGAAGAGAAATTTGATAAACTTTTATTAGAACTTAAGGGAAAGATAAATGGTTAGTAAATATATTTCATTACCTTTAATCATAATAATTAGATTATACCAGTTATTGATTTCCCCAATACTTGGGCAGAATTGTCGATATTTACCAACCTGCTCTGAGTATTCTATTAAAGCATTAAAGGAACATGGGTTATTTAAAGGATCAATTTTATCGGTGAAAAGAGTTTCAAAATGTCATCCCTGGGGTTCCCACGGATTTGATCCAGTACCAAAAAAATCTGAGTTAAATAAATGAACGAGCAAAGAAATTTATATTTGGCTATTGGTATTTCAATTGCGATAATTATTTTTTTTCAATTATTTTTTCCAACTCAACCAATTCAAACAACATCCTTTGAAGAAGATGAAGTATTAGAGCCTGCAACATCCATTGACGGACAAAGCAGCCAAGTTGTTTCAGAAATACAAAGTAGAGATGAAGCTTTAATTCAAACCGACAGAGTTATTTTTGAAAATGCATCTATTAAAGGTTCTATAAATTTAAAAGGAGCAATTTTAGATGACCTCATATTATCAAAATATAAAACTAGCTTAGAACCTGATTCGAATAATATACAGCTTTTGTTACCGGATGGGACTGCTAATCCATATTATATTGAAACAGGTTGGAAAGAGCTAAAAAATTCTAACATTGAATTACCTAATTTAGAAACAAATTGGAAAACTAACTCTACCACTCTAAGCCCCTCAAGCCCTGTTACACTTAGTTGGACGAATAATAAAAATATAACTTTCAAAATCAACTATCAAGTTGATGATGAGTATATGTTTACAATTACACAGGAAATAGAAAATAACAGTGGTGAAAATATTGAAGTTTTTCCATACAGATTAATCAAAAGAATAAACACACCAGATACAATTAATTTTTTTATACTTCACGAGGGTTTAATTAGTCTAATAAACGACGAATTATTGGAAAAAAATTATGATGATATTGCCGATGATTGTAATTCATCAATGCAAACAAAAAAAGAGTTTTGCGATAATAAAACACAAGGAGGTTGGTTAGGTTTTACAGACAAATATTGGATGTCTGCTTTAATTCCTGATGCTGACCAATCCATTAACGTCAATTATAGATACGGAAATAATGGACGTGATAGCTATAGGGCAGGTTATGTTGGTCAGATATATAAAATTAACTCGGGTGAAAATATATCTTACGGCGGAAAATTATTTGTGGGTGCAAAAAAATTAAATGTCTTAAGTGCTTATGATGAAAATCTCTCTATACCAAGATTTACTGATGCAATTGACTGGGGCTGGTTTAGTTTTTTAACTAAACCTGTTTCATATGCCATTAATTGGTTTTTTGGTTATGCAGGTAATTTTGGTCTAGCAATAATTGCCTTTACCATTTTAATGCGTTTAATTTTATTCCCACTGGCACAAGCATCTTTTAAATCTATGGCAAAGATGAAAAAACTTCAGCCTGATATGCAAAGATTAAAAGAAACATATCCAAATGACAGACAAAAAATGCAGCAAGAACTAATGGCCTTGTATAAAAGAGAGGGAGCTAATCCTGTTGCGGGTTGTCTACCAATTTTAGTACAAATACCAATTTTCTTCTCTTTGTATAAAGTGTTGTTTGTTACGATAGAGATGTATCACGCTCCTTTTTATGGATGGATTCATGATCTATCTGCGCCAGACCCATTAGGCTTAATGACAATATTTGGATTAGTTCCTTGGGATGTGCCACCTATACTTTCAATAATTGATATTGGTATTCTTCCTATCATTATGGGGTTCACTATGTGGTTACAACAAAAACTAAATCCTGCTCCCGCTGATCCAACACAAGCTAGAATTTTTGCATTACTTCCATTTGTATTTACTTTTGTACTAGCTGGTTTTGCAGCTGGTTTAGTTTTATATTGGTCAGTGAACAATATTTTATCAATTGCACAGCAATGGTATATTCAAAGAAGAATTTTAGCCAAAAATGGCTAGCTTAAACAAAAATTTAAATAACTTTTTTAATAATAATAAGTTTTTAGGTTCCTTTCAGTCATTTAAAGACATTCCTTATTCAGATATAAAAAAAGAATGTTGTTTTATAGGCAGATCTAATGTTGGAAAATCTAGTTTAATAAATTCTTTAACTAAAACAAAAAAACTAGCCAA
>CACNCW010000026.1 GCA_902619055.1 uncultured Alphaproteobacteria bacterium | reverse complement strand
AATATCTGATGCAAGTGAAGCTTCATGAAAGATCTCTTTAAGTTTTAAATATGTTTTCATTTTTTCTTCCTAAATAAATAAATTATAAAAATAATCAAAAAAGAAAAACTCATCAAAAACCATGTAATTGCATACTGCAAATGATTATTTGAAAAATTATGATTTTGAGATGACGGTATTAAGAAATTCTCTGCATAAATGCTCATATTTTTAATGAAAAATTTTTGATTGATCTTAATATTTAAGAAAGTTTGAATTTGCTCCAAATCATAATAATACCATTCATTTGAAGAGATAGAATTCTCGGGAGTAAACATCTTTTTTTGAGTTGGATATCGTATATATCCTAGAATTTCAGCATTTATTATTTCATTATTGTCTTTAAAATAATCATATCTACTTTGTTCAAACCAGCCCTCATCAATTAAATAATTATTACCATGATTATCTGACAATAAACTAGCTATTCTAACTCCAGAAATACCATTCATTGTTTTAGCAGGGAAAAAAATTTTTTTACTTCTGTCAACAGTTCCTAAAGTGATTACCTTAGTAAATTCATCAATATTTGGATACTTCATTTTTCCCATAGAGAGTGAAAGAGGTTTTTGATCTTTAAGTTCATTAAATTCAGTTATTATTTTTTCTTTCCATTCAAGTCTTTGCAATTGCCAAATTCCTAAAAATATTGTCAGAGCAATACAAAATGAACTAAATAAAAAAAATTTTATTGGAAAGTTTTTAATTTATGCACCCCAAACATAAACGCAGACAAACAAGAACAGCCAAACTACGTCAACAAAGTGCCAGTACCATGCTGCAGCTTCTAAACCAAAATGCCTATCTGGGGTAAAATGATTTTTATAAACACGATACAAACAAACAGCTAAGAATGCTGTTCCAACCATTACATGGAATCCATGAAAACCAGTAGCCATATAAAATACTGATGGATAAATTCCATCAGTAAAACTAAAATAATGATGAGCTGCCTCGTAATATTCTACACCCTGCATAAATGAGAAGAAAATTCCGAGGCCAACAGTACACCATAATGCCTGAATAGCTTGATCTCTATGACCTTCTCTAACAGCATGGTGAGCCCATGTACAAGTAGTACCTGACATTAACAATATTAATGTATTTAAAAAAGGAACATCAAGTGGATCAAAAGTTTTAATACCCTCTGGTGGCCAAATTCCAACAGCGCCATTACTGTCAAAAGTTTCTGAGAATTCCTCTATAGGTAATTTGGGTGTTAAACTTGCATCAAAGAAAGCCCAAAAGAAAGCAACAAAGAACATTACTTCTGATGCAATAAAAAGTGCCATTCCATATCTTAATCCAAGTTCTACAACAGGTGTGTGAACTTTTTGAAAAGTTGATTCTTTAATTACATCTCTCCACCAAAGGAACATAATAGTCAACAAACCGATAGTTCCAAGAATTAAAAGCCAAGAGGTTCCATAATGCATATAAAATACAAGACCAGCAGCCATTGCAAGACCAGCTATTGATGATAAGAATGGAAGAGGGCTTGGATCAACCAAGTGATATGGATGTTTTTGACCTGTTGTTGATTTATTAACCATTGTTTATTCTATATATTTAAAAAAGGTATATGACAATGTTATCTCTTCAACATCATTCATTGTTGGATCTTCGTTAATTGAAGGGTCTATATAAAACACAACTGGCATTTCAATTGTTTCTCCAGGTTTCAAAGCCTGCTTTTCGAAACAGAAACACTGTGTTTTAATAAAATATGGACCAACCTTTTCTGGTAGAACATTAAATGTCGCAGTTCCAATTGTTTCTTCGTCAGATTGATTGGTAGCTTTATAATTAACGAGTTTATTTTCACCAACTTTAAATTTAATATTTTCTGGTGCAGTAAAAGTCCAATTTATACTATCATTAACATCAGCATTAAATTTAAGATCAATATCTCTTTCTAAAATTGATGATGAGAGGAACTCAGATGTACTTGTCTTACCGCCATAACCAGTAACTCGACAAAATAAGTCATATAAGGGTACAGAGAAAGCAACTAAAGTAATCATTGTTAAAACAATTAATGATAATCCTAAAGCTGTTCTAGTATTAGTCATTATACTCCAAAAATATTAGCCTTGAATAAAGTCCATAAATAAAAGAATGCAACGATACAAAGTAAGATTATTAAAGTGATAATATTTTTTCTTCTTCTGTTTTTCATCCTAATACCACATGATCAATCAACAATGCTGAAAATAAACTAAATAAGTAAAGGATTGAAATAGCAAAAAATTTTAATCCTTCAGAATTTGGTATGGATTTTTTTTCTTTAGATTTTTTTAACTTTAAAGAACTATTAAATAATAATAAATTTAATATAGAAACTATAGCTAAGTATATTGTTCCAACATTGCTATCTAAGTATGGAAGATAACTCGATAAAATTAATATTAAAGCATAATAAACAATCTGTTTCTTTGTATCTTCAATACTACTTACATTTGGTAACATAGGCACATTAGCATTTTTATAATCATTATATCTATATACGGATAGGGCCCAAAAATGAGGTGGAGTCCAAAAAAATATAATTACAAATAAACTAATTGGTAAGAAATTTAATTCAGGAACAACTGCTGTCCATCCAATAATTGGAGGAATTGCTCCAGCTGCTCCTCCAATAACTATATTTAATGAAGTTGTTCGTTTAAGCCAAAATGTATAGATAAATACATAAAAAAGAATTGTAAAAAGAAGTAAGCTTGTTGCTAATGAGTTTGAGAACCATTGCATCAAAATTAAAGAAATAGTTCCTGTTAATATCCCTATAACTAAGGCTTCATTTTTAGAAACTATTCCAAGTGGAATTGGTCTTAGTTTTGTTCTTTCCATAGTTTTATCTATATCTTCATCGAACCACATATTTATTGCTGCTGAAGAACCAGCTCCCAACGCAATAGCAAATATTACGAGCAAACTATTTAGAAATGTTATCTGCCCAGGTGCCAAAAACATTCCAACAAACGCAGTAAAAATAACCAAGGACATAACTCTTGGTTTCATTAGTTCGTAATAGCCTTTTAATTTTCTTAAAAGAAAATTATTGCTATATCCAGCTTCTAAGGATTTAGCATCCACGTAAATTATCCTTTGAATTTAGGTAAAGTCTCAAACTGATGAAATGGTGGAGGTGAAGACAGTGTCCATTCAAGAGTATCAGCTCCCTCTCCCCACGGGTTTGCAACTTCTTTCTTTCCATAAAGTAAAGCATACACAATTGCGAAAAGAAATATCAAAGTAGCAGCAAAAGAGATGTAAGAACCATAAGTTGATACAAGATTCCATCCTGCATAAGCGTCTGGATAATCTGGAATTCTTCTAGGCATACCAGCAAGTCCTAAGAAATGTTGAGGGAAAAACGTTACATTTACCCCAATAAAAAATAACCAAAAATGTAGTTTGCCTAAAAATTCATTATACTTTCTTCCAGACATTTTACCAAACCAATAGTAAATACCTGCAAAGATTCCAAACATAGCTCCCATGCTCAGAACATAATGGAAGTGTGCAACAACATAATACGTATCATGCATTACAGTGTCTATTCCAGCATTGGCCAGAATGACTCCTGTTACTCCTCCGAGTGTAAATAAGAAGACAAATCCAATTGCAAATAACATTGGAGTTTCAAATGTAAGTGATCCACCCCACATAGTTGCAATCCAACTAAAGATTTTTATACCAGTTGGAACAGCAATAATAATTGTAGCTAACATAAAATATGCTCTTAAATCTGCGCTCATACCAACTGTGAACATATGGTGAGCCCAAACAATAAAGCCTATAAATCCTATAGATATCATAGCATACACCATTCCTAGATATCCAAATACTGGCTTTCTTGAAAAAGTAGAGATAACCTGACTTACAATTCCAAAAGCTGGTAATATCATGATGTAAACTTCTGGATGACCAAAGAACCAAAATAAGTGTTGGAAAAGAACTGGATCTCCACCACCTGCAGGATTAAAAAATGTTGTACCAAAGTTTCTATCAGTTAGAAGCATTGTAATTGCTCCAGCTAAGACTGGAACAGCTAATAAAAGTAAGAATGCTGTAATTAACATAGCCCATACAAAGAGAGGCATCTTATGCAGAGTCATTCCAGGCGTTCTCATATTGAGTATTGTTGTTATAAAATTAACTGCACCTAAGATTGAGGAAGCACCTGCTAAATGAAGAGCAAAAATCGCCATATCAACAGAAGGTCCTGCGTGACCAAGTTTATTTGAGAGTGGAGGATAGATTGTCCACCCTGTACCAGCACCAGTTCCTATTGTTGCTGAAACAACTAATAAAACTAGAGCAGGAACAAGAATCCAAAAACTAAAATTATTCATTCTTGGAAAAGCCATATCAGGTGCACCAATCATTAATGGGACAAACCAGTTTCCAAAGCCTCCAATTAATGCAGGCATTACAACGAAAAATACCATTAACAAACCATGAGCAGTGATAATTACATTCCAGACTTGACCATCAGCAACAACATCTAAGCCTGGAGCAGCTAATTCAGCTCTCATTAATAATGAAAAGAAACCTCCAACTAAACCAGCTAGTATAGCAAATATTATGTAGAGAGTTCCAATATCTTTATGATTGGTAGAAAAAAACCATCTTTTAATAAATCCCGGTTTATGATCATGATGGTCGTGACTTGCTGAATCTGCGTAACTCATTTTTCTCCTATTCTATTATATTCTCTTTAGTGGTTATTTCGTTTGCTAATGCTAACTTATTTTTTTGTTCAATTATCCAATTATTAAAATCTTTTTCATTAAGTGCCTCTATGACAATGGGCATATACCCATGACCTGTTCCACATAATTCGGAACATTGACCTCTATATATTCCTGGCTCATCTATATTGAACCATGTTTCATTAAGTCTTCCAGGAACGGCGTCTTTTTTTACACCTAATGAAGGCATAGCAAAACTATGAAGCACATCACCAGCAGTAACTAATACGTGAATATTTTTATTTGCTGGTAAAACTAGGTGGTTATCTACTGTTAATAATCTTATGTCACCTGGTTCTAATTCTTCATCAGGTGTCATATAACTCTCAAAAGAAATGTCATCATGTTCAGGGTATTGATACTCCCAGTACCACTGATGACCTATCACTTTAATTGTCATATCTGTTTCAGGTATTACATCTTGCTGATAAACTAACTTAAAAGATGGGATAGCCATAAAAATTAATATTATTACTGGAATACCAGTCCATAGTATTTCTATGAATGTGTTATGAGTAGTTTTAGAAGCAACTGGATTTACTTTTCTTCTAAATCTAAATACAACGTAAAAGATTAGAAACAGAACAAATATCGTGATTGCAGTCATCATAATCAATACAAAATTATGAAGATCATAAACATTTCTCATAACGTCACTTGCAGGTGTTTGAAAACCTAACTGCCAATCAGAAATACCATTTGCTGAAGTAGCTGAAGTCATAAAAGTAGCAATAATAAAGGATAAAATGCGCATCTTAATTAGTTATTGTATACACTAATAAATAAATTATTCAGTAAATTAACCAGTGATTTAGAGCCAAAATTCTAGGACAGGTTGTCGCTCATTATGATTTATTCAATAACCGACTGAATAGAAAAAATTGCAGCAGTAGTTGCAGTGTCTGATCGTAGAATTCTTTTTCCCAAAGAGACGGATATACATGAAGACAAAGAAGAGATGGTTGTTCTTTCCTTTTCAGAAAAACCACCTTCAGGTCCAATAATGACAGACCATTTTTTGTATTTTTTTGTTTCATGAATTAATGCATTGTAAATAGTTGGTAAATTTTCATTTCCTTCATCACAAAAAACTAAACCTCTATCAGATGGAAAATTATTAACTAAATCATCTAGTTTAATTGTTTTTTCTAAAGTCGGAATTGACAATCTCTCAGACTGTTCTGATGCTTCAATCATATTTAATTCAAAATTTTTAAAATTTATTTTTGATTGATTTGTATATTCTGTCAAAATTGGAATAAATCTAGAGATGCCAAGCTCGGTTGCTTTTTGAATGGTAATATTCATTCTATAAGATTTGATTGGAGCAAATATTAGCCATAAATCAGATTCTTGAGGAATATCTCTCAATTTGTTTTGTATTTGTAAAACAATGTTATCTCTATTGATAGAAATTACTTTAGATAGCCATTCACCTGTCAAACCATCGAATAAATTTATGTTATCTTCTTTTTTGATTCTAAGAACATTTTTCAAAAAGTGGTGCTGCTTATTTTTTATATAAATTAAAATATTGGCTGATAATTTTTTTGATACAAATAATCGTGTTTTAGACATTTTCATTACAATAGTTTAGAATTATAACATTATATTCATATATGTGGGATAACTTAGTTGTAAAAAAAATATTTGATTACTGCGAGTTAATCAGACTTAACAAACCTATTGGCTTCCTTCTATTAATGTGGCCTTGCTGGTTTGGTTTAGCGTTACTAAAAACAGAAACTTCTAAACTATTATTTTGGTATATACTTTTTTTAATTGGTTCTTTTTTAATGAGAAGTGCGGGTTGTATAATTAATGACATTATTGATATTGATTTTGATCAAAAAGTTACACGTACTAAATTTAGACCTTTAGCATCAAAAAAGATTTCTATTACTGAAGCGATATTATTATTAATAATATTATTGGTAATTAGTTTTTTTATTCTTCTCGAGTTTAATTTTAAATCAATTGTATTAGGTTTGTTAAGTGTGCCATTTGTTATTTTATATCCTTTTATGAAAAGAATAACTTTCTTCCCACAATTATTCCTTGGAATTATTTTTAGTTGGGGTGTGCTAATAGTTTCAATGCAATTTAATACACGAATTACATTTGATTTTCTTTTATTGTATTTTGTATGTATTTTTTGGACGTTAGCATATGATACGATTTATGCCTACCAAGATAAGGCAGATGATATTTTAAATAAAATCAAATCTACTGCAGTTTATTTTGATAAAAATGGTAAAAGATTTGTTCAAACATGCTATCTTATTATCTTAATTATATTGTCTTATTTCGTATGGAATTCCTCAAATTTTTTACTTAGTTCAATTATTATAGCCACTATTGCAATTTGTACGTATATAGCAATTCAGAAATGGGATATAACATCGCCGTTAAGTTCAAATTATTATTTCAGACAAAATAATATTTTTGCAATTATGTTATTTTTACTTTTACATACTTATTAATGTCTTCAGATAAAAAACAGTCAGTTACTTCAAGAATAGTTTTTCATTATTTAATGAGTCATAAACTCAAAATAATTTTAGCTTTATTGATGATGGTTATTTCAGCAGCAGCAACAGGTTTACATGCTTGGTTGGTAAGACCTGCCCTTGATGAAGTCTTAATCAAAGGTAATAAAGAAATGTTATTTTTAATTCCAATTGCAATTATTATAGTGACCCTCTGTAAAGGATTGGCAACATATACTCACTCTTATCAAATGAGTAAAGTTGCACATTCTATTATTGCAAAACTTCAAACTCAGATGTTTGAAAAACTTATGTATTTGAATATGAAATTTTATAATGACTCTAAGTCAGGTAATTTAATTTCAAGACTTATAAATGATACTTACTACTTAAGACTTGCAATAGTTAAATCTGTAACAGGAATTATAAAGGATGTTTTAGTTATTATTTTTTTACTAGGTAATATGTTTTACCAAAGTTGGACTCTAACTCTTTTTGCTTTTTTTGCATTCCCTTTAGCAATTTGGCCCATAAGAAAAATTGGAAAAAGTATAAGAAAAATTACTTACACTATCCAAAACGAAATTGCAGTTTTTTCTAATGTATTAGCTGAGAGCATTAAAGGTATTAGACAAGTAAAAGCATACTCCAGAGAAAACTATGAAAAACAAAGAGCTTATGAAACAATTAGTTTCATTCAAAAATATTTTACAAAATCTGCTTTTATTAGCAATCGCTTAAGCCCCTTGATGGAATTCATTGGAAGTTTAGCTGTAGCACTCTCAATTTATGCTGGGGGTGTTTTTGTCTTAAATGAAAGTATGACAACAGGTCAATTTATGAGTTTTTTAGTAAGTCTTCTTCTAGCTTATCAACCGGTAAAGGCACTTGGCAATCTAAACATTAGTGTCCAAGAAGGACTAGCTGGAGCTGAGAGAATTTTTAAACTTTTAGATACAAGCGAAAATAATATGGAAAATATTTCTCCAAAAAAAACCATAGATCTAGATGGAGACATTGTTTTTAAAGACGTTTCATTTGCATATGACGATAATACAGTACTTGATAAAATAAGTTTAAGAATACCAAAAGGAAAAAAAGTTGCATTAGTTGGTTTATCCGGATCCGGTAAATCAACTATAGCAAATATAATTTTGCGATTATATGATAATTATTCAGGCTCTATATTAATTAATTCTAAAGATATAAAAGAACTAGATCTGACAGATGTAAGAAATAGTGTTTCAATAGTTACTCAAGAAACAATTTTATTTAATGAGAGTATATTTAATAATATTAAATATGGAAACATTGAAGCAACTGATGAAGAGATTAATTTAGTCGCTAAAAATGCTGGGGTAAATAGTTTTTCAGAAGAATTGGATCAAAAACTACACACTGTTATTGGAGAAAACGGCATAAAATTATCAGGTGGACAACGACAAAGAATTGCTATTGCCCGAGCTCTAATTAAAGATGCGCCACTTTTAATTATGGATGAAGCTACATCTTCTCTTGATAATATTACTGAAAATAAGATTCATGAAACAATAAATAATCTTATGAATAATAAAACCAAATTAATAATTGCACATAGATTAAGCACAATAGAAGACGCAGACATTATCTACGTTTTAGATAAAGGTAAAATTGAAAGTCAAGGATCACATGAAGAGCTAATTTTAAAATCTACTATTTACAAAAAATTGCAACTAAGAGAACAGTTGGAAAATGAGTTTTAAAAAAAAAATTTTTAAATTTTCTTTTTCTCAAAAAATTTTAGCTTTTATTGGTTACCTATATATATTATTCGTGGGTTATACTTCTAAAATACAGATTGAAAATTCTGATTTACCAGAAAAATTATGGAGAGAAAACAAACCATTTATTTTAGCCTTTTGGCATGGTCAATTAATGATGATAGGACATGTATGGAAAAGCAAATCAGTTTTAAATATGTTAGCATCTAGTCATAGTGATGGTCGCTTTGGCGCATATATTGGAGCTCATTTTAATTTAAAAAATATTTCTATCATGTCAAAAAATAAATCACCTTCATTAAGGAAAGTATTTAAAATTTTAAAAGATGGAAATTATATAGGAATTACTCCTGATGGACCACGAGGACCAAATAAGAAAGTCTCAGAAGGAATTATAAAAATTGCTATTCATTCTCAAGTCCCAATTATACCACTTGGTTTTGCTTCAAATAAAAACTTAAAACTTAAATCTTGGGATTCATTTTTAATTACTTACCCATTTTCAAAATGTAGATTTGTCTGGGGTGAACCAATTATTATTCCTTCATCTGCAAAAAATGATGATTTAGCTAAATATAAGAATTTCTTGGAAGAAAAAATTAACGATTGTATGAATTCGGCAGAACAAAATCTAAATGCTTAAAATATATCAAATAATTAGTACACTTTTCCTACCTTTAATTATTGTTAATATATTTATTCGAATTTATAGAAAAAAAGAGGATAAAGTAAGGTTTGTTGAAAGATTTGGCAAGCCAACGGTAAAAAAAAATAATGAAAAAAAAATTTTATGGATACATGCAGCTAGTATTGGGGAATTTAAGTCATCAGATTTAATCATAGACCGATATCATAAAATATTTCATATTTTAGTAACTACAACAACAAAGTCTTCAGCAGATTATATTAAGGAGTTTTATAAAAATAAAGTTGTCCATCAATATATTCCGTTTGATGTGCCTATATGGTGTTCAAGATTTTTAAATTTTTGGAAGCCAAATTTAATCCTATGGATAGAATCAGATATTTGGCCAAATATGCTTAATAAGATTAGAGAGAAAGATATCAAATGTTTATATTTAAATGCAAGAATTTCCCCAAATTCATTTAAAAAATGGAAAAATGCAAAGAATTTTTATAAAGATTCATTAAAGAATTTTAATAAAATTTTTGCACAAAGCACTGATGATAAAAAAAGAATTTACGAATTAACAAACTTACAGATAGACTATATTGGGAATTTAAAATTAGCTAAAAACAAACTTAATTCAGTTACAAATAGGGAACGATTAAATACAATCATGATCGCAAGTACTCATTCTAATGAGGAGATAGAGATAATTAAAAATATTAAAAAAACAATTCGTGAATTTAATTTAAAAATTTACCTTGCACCAAGACATCCAGAAAGGATTAATTCAATTAAGCAAGAATTAAATAAAGAAGGATTTAGTATTTCATTAGAATCTAAAAAAGAGCTTAAAGAAAATAATATCATAATAATTGATAGTTTTGGAAAATTAGATCAGTATTTTAAAATTAGTGATTTAGTTATTTTAGGTGGTTCTTTCTTAGAAAATATTGGCGGACATAACCCAATAGAACCTGCCTGTTATGGTTGTATTGTTATTAGCGGAAAATATGTTGATAATTGGAATAATATTTATCAAGATATGGTAAAAGCAAATTCATGTATAATTGTAAATACGTTTAAAGATATTGATATAAAGATGAAAGAATTGCTAAATAATAATCTTGAAATTAAAAAAATCCAAAAAAATGCATTGGAGTTTTCTAAAGGTCCTTTTTTTGAAAAAGAACAACTTTTCAAAGACATTGAAGTGAACATAAATTAAAATGCTTAAAGCTCCTAAATTTTGGTATAGAAAAAATGATACATATTTATCTAATTCTTTATACCCACTCTCATTACTATTTAGATTTGGAACAAAAATAAGAAATTTTTTAAGTAGAAAAACATCTTCTGGGATTCCTGTGATCTGTATTGGCAATATAGTAGTGGGAGGTGCTGGCAAAACACCTGTTGCATTAAAAATTGGAAATTTATTAAAACTTAATGGATATAATCCTCACTTTGTTTCAAGAGGTTATGGAGGAGTTGAAAAATCTAATGTCCTTGTCAAAGAATGGCATTCGGCAAAAAGTGTTGGGGATGAGTCTTTATTATTAGCTGAAGTTGCACCAACCTGGATTGGACAAGACAGAAATAGATCCTTTTTCTTAGCTAAAGAAAAAGGTGCAAACTGCATAATTATGGATGATGGCTTTCAAAATCCAACTCTGCAGAAAGATTTTTCAATTATAGTAATTAATGGCGAACAAGGATTTGGAAATAAACGAGTGATCCCGTCTGGGCCTCTAAGAGAGAGTATATCAAGAGGTATTTCTAGAGCAAATTTAGTAATTGTAATTGGTGAAATTGCTCAAGATGTTAAAGATAAAATTCCTAGTACTGTTCCAATTATTCATGCTAAGTTCCAAATTACTACAGATAATAAAATTTATAAAAATCAAAAAGTGACAGCTTTTGCTGGTATAGCTTATCCTGAAAAATTTTATAATTCACTAACTGAACAAGGTGCTATTTTAGAAAAAAAAATTAGCTATCCAGATCATCATATATTTGATGAAAATGACATGTTAAATCTTGCAGAGAATGCTAATCTTACAAAATCTGTATTGGTTACTACAAAAAAAGATTTTGTAAGAATTCCAAAATCATATCGTTCTTTAGTCAGCACACTTAATGGTGAAATTAAATTTGAAGATGAAAATTTACTCAAAGAAATTTTGAGTAATGTAATAGAAAATAAAATTAATGATTTAGCAATATGAAACAGGTAATTTACTTTTTACAGTATATTGGATTTATTTTTATTTATTTTTTATATAAAATTTTACCACTCGATCTATCTTTAAAGGTTTCATCATTTTTATTTAGAACTTTTGGTAAATTTTCACAAGCCAATAAAACAGCTATAAATAATTGTAAGCATGTTTTTCCCAATCTTAAAGATGAAGAAATAC
>CACNCW010000025.1 GCA_902619055.1 uncultured Alphaproteobacteria bacterium | reverse complement strand
GTGACCATGGCGCATGTTCTCTACTTGATCCACAACCAAAATTTGCCCCAGCAATTAAAATTTTTGAAGTTTTATAAGGGTCCCAGTTAAGAACAAAATCATTCTTTATGTTACCTTGAATATCGTATCTTAATTCATGAAATAAGTTTTTTCCTAAACCAGATCTCTTTATTGTTTTCAAAAATTGTTTTGGAATAATCATATCGGTATCGACATTAATCATTGGTAGTGGTGCTGGGATACCAATTATTGTTTTAAATGATTCCATTTATAAATCCTCTGCTGTTGCAAAAGAACCTTTGATTGCAGAGGCAGCAGCTATTGCAGGACTAACAAGATGTGTTCTACCTTCTCTACCTTGTCTACCTTCAAAATTTCTATTTGATGTTGATGCACATCTTTCTTGCGGTTTTAATTGATCTGGATTCATAGCTAAACACATGGAGCAACCTGGCTCTCTCCAATCAAATCCTGCTTCAATAAAAATTTTATCTAAACCTTCTTCTTCAGCTTGTTTTTTAACTAGACCTGAACCAGGAACGATCATTGAGTCTACTGAAACTTTTTTGCCCTCTACAACTTTGGCAACTTCTCTTAAATCCTCTATTCTTCCATTAGTGCAAGAGCCAATAAATACTTTATCAATTTTAATTTTTTGTATCTCTTGTTTGGGTTCTAAACCCATGTATTCAAGAGAACGTTCCATAGCTCTCTTTCTATTCGGATTACTCTCTTCTTGTGGGTTTGGTACTACACCATCTATAGCAACAACGTCTTGTGGGCTTGTGCCCCAAGTAATTTGTGGTGAAATATCTTCAGCATTAATTAAAATTTCTTCATCATATTTTGCGTCCTCATCAGATGGAAGAGATTTCCAAAATTCTACCGCTTTATTCCAATTATCTCCTAATGGAGCGTACGGTCTACCTTTAATATATTCAAAAGTTTTTTCGTCAGGAGCGATTAAACCAGCTCTAGCACCTGCTTCAATACTCATATTGCAGATTGTCATTCTTCCTTCCATAGAAAGAGAGGAAATTGCATTACCAGCATATTCAATAACATAACCAGTTCCACCAGCCGTTCCTATTTTTCCTATTATATGAAGAATAATATCTTTTGCTGTAACACCTAAGTTTAACTTACCTTCAACAGAAATTCGCATATTCTTTGCAGGTTTTTGAATTAAGGTCTGAGTAGCTAATACATGCTCAACTTCACTAGTGCCGATACCAAAAGCTAATGCACCAAATGCTCCATGTGTTGCTGTATGACTATCGCCACAAACTATTGTCATACCTGGCTGAGTAATGCCTTGTTCTGGTCCAACAATATGAACTATACCTTGTCTGCTATCTAATAATGGAAAAAGTGTAACATCAAAATCTTTGCAATTTTTTTCTAGTGTTTCAACCTGAATTCTACTTTCTTTATTCTCTATACCTTTAGATCTATCTGAGGTTGGAACATTGTGATCAGCTACAGCAAAAGTACTTTCGGGCCTTCTAACTTTACGATTATTATTTCTTAAACCTTCAAATGCTTGAGGGCTTGTAACTTCATGAACAAGGTGTCTATCAATATATATAAGACAAGTTCCATCTTCTTGTCTATCAACAAGATGATGTTCCCAAATTTTATCAAAAAGAGTTTTAGGATTATTTATTGTCATCCGATTTATTTTCGGCTGCTTTTTCCTCTTCTTTACTAGATTCCTCTGCAGCTTCTGCTTTAGATTCTTCTGCTGGTTTGGCTTCTGCTTCTTCAGCTTTTGTCTCTGCTTGTTTTGCTTCTACCTCTTCAGCTTTTGGTTCCTCTGCAGCATTTGTATCTGTATCTGCAGTTTTTGTTTCTTCTACCGGAGGAGCTTCCTCTATATATTCATATTGATCAGCTTCATCGCCCCTATCTTTATCTGCGATCCTTGCTTTCTTACCAGATAATTCTCTTAGATAATATAGCTTAGCTCTTCTTACATCGCCTTTTCTAACAACTTCAATTTTTTCTACTAATGGACTGAATAAAGGGAATACTCTTTCAACACCCTCTCCATGAGATATTTTTCTCACAGTAAAGTTAGAGTTTACAGAATTATTTTTTCTTGCAATACAAATACCTTCAAAGGCTTGAAGTCTCGACTTACTTCCCTCTGTAATTCTTACAGTAACTTTTAAAGTATCACCTGGACGAAAAGCAGGAACTCTTTTTTTTGAAGTTAACTTTTCAATCTGTTGTTTTTCAAATGTCTCTAATAAATTACTCATTTTATATTTCCTTTTTATAAAGATCTGGTCTTAATTCTTTGGTTTTTTCAACCGACTTTTCTTTTCTCCATTTATCAATCTTTTCATGATGACCTGATGTTAAAACATCTGGAACTTCATGTTTATTTCCCTGAATATCTTCCCAGGTTTGTGGTCTGGTATAATGAGGATATTCAAGAAGATTATTAGAAAAAGATTCTTCTAATAAACTTTGTGGCTGCCCTAATACTCCAGGAATGAGACGAATACAACCTTCAACTAACACCTGGGCAGCAATCTCACCACCAGATAGGACGTAATCACCGATACTTATTTCCTGAAAATCAAGAATTTCTATAGCTCTTTGGTCAACCCCTTCAAATCTACCGCATAAAATAAGCATTTCATCATGTTTTGATAGATTATTAAGTTTGGCTTGAGATAATTTCTGACCTGACGGTGTTAGAAAAATTTTGCAGTAATTATCGGTTTTGAAAGTGATTGAATTTAATGCTTTTTCAATCACATCTGGACGAATAACCATTCCAGGGCCTCCCCCAAAAGGTTCATCATCAACACTTCCTCTTTTGTCAATTCCAAAATTATGTAGATTGACTATCTCGAGAGAAAATTTTTTATTGTTTAATGCATTTCCGATTACAGAATATCCTAGTGAACCAGGGAACATCTCAGGATAACAAGTTAAAATTACTATTCTCATTTTAATCAAGAATACCAGGTATTGGATCAGCTATAATTTCTTTTTTATTAATATTAACTGATAAAATATTTGTTTTATCAAAAGGTATAAGAATAAGTTTGGTATTATATTTGACTTCTAATAAATCACCTGCCCCAAAATTTTGAACACTTAAAACTTTTCCAATACCAGTATTGTCTTTCAAGAAAATCATGCATTCGATTAGATCGCTTATGTAAAACTCATTATCTTTTGTTTTTGGAAAAAATTTCTTATTTGAAAAAATTTTTTGACCTTTAAGCTCTAAAACATCTTCTCTAGAAAAGTATTTTTCAACTTGAACAACACACTTATTGTTTTTGAATAAAATATTTTTAAAATTCCAAGCAACTGAACCATCAAAATTATAATAGTTTTTTAAATTTTTAAAAACTTCAAACGAGGTAGTCATCATATTAACTTTTATTTCACCTTTTAATCCTACAGGAGATCCAAACTGACCAACAAGAATAATATCTTTATTACTCAAAGCAAAAATTGATTTTATTCCTTTTTATCTTCTGCTTCTTCTGCTTTTGTTTCTTCAGCAGGTTGTGCATCTTCAGCTGGCTTAGCTTCTACTTCTTCTGCTTTTGTTTCTTCAGCAGGTTGTGCATCTTCAGCTGGCTTAGCTTCTACTTCTTCTGCTTTTGTTTCTTCAGCAGGTTGTGCATCTTCAGCTGGCTTAGCTTCTACTTCTTCTGCTTTTGGTTCTTCTGCTGCAGCTTTCACAGCTTCTTCTTTTTCTTTAGCAGCAGCCAAACGTTCCTGTGCTTTTTTCTTAGGTAGATGTTTTTTTGTTTTTTCAGTAATAACTGGTTTTTCCATCACACCAAGATTGCTAAGAAAAATAGAAATTCTATCTGATGGTTTTGCTCCTTTTGCAATCCATTCCTTAGCTTTGTCTAAATCCATTTTTACTCTATCAGCGCTATCCTTTGGAAGCATTGGGTTATAAGTACCGATTTGATCTATAAATTTTCCATCTCTAGCTCTTCTAGAATCAGCAACTACTATTCTATAAAATGGTCTTTTCTTTGCACCACCTCTTGATAATCTTATTCTTACTGGCATTTTATTTCCTTTCTAATTTATGTTTGGAGGAAGATTTCCTTGTAATTTTTGCATTAAATCACTGGGAATTCCTCCTTTGCCCATTGATTTCATTCTCTTCATCATTTTTTGTGATTGGAGAAACTGTTTTAATAACCTGTTGACGTCTTGAACTTTTGTTCCAGATCCTTTTGAAATTCTAATTTTACGTGAAGCCTTTATAATATCTGGATCAGCCCTTTCTTTTTTTGTCATTGAACTGATTATAGCTATTTGTTTATCAATCATTGAATTAGAAATTTTATTTTCTGCCATTAACTTCTGTGCCTTTGAAACACCTGGCATCATAGAAAGTAAACCAGAGACTCCACCCATTTTACCCATTTGCTTTAATTGATTGGCAAAATCTTCAAGATCAAATTTTCCTTTAGCGATCTTTTTTGCCATATCTTCCATTTCTTCTTTATCAATATTTTCAGCAGCCTTTTCGACCAGAGATACAATATCTCCCATACCTAAAATTCTTTGTGCAATTCTTTCAGGATGGAAAGGTTCAATATTTTCTACTTTTTCACCTAGTCCCATAAATTTAATAGGAGAGTTTGTTATCGATTTAATTGATAGTGCTGCACCACCTCTGCTATCACCATCTATTCGAGTTAAAATAGATCCAGTAATATTTATTGCATCACTAAAACTTTTAGCTACATTTGCAGCATCTTGTCCTGTTAGAGCATCTGCTACTAATAATGTTTCATCAGGTTTAAACTTATTTTCAATTTCTATTAATTCACTCATTAACTTTTTATCTACAACTTGTCGTCCAGCAGTATCTAAAATAAGAATATCAAATAAATTTTTTTGAGCATAGTCTATGGAATCATCAACAATCTTACTGGCTGATGATAGATTGTGATTAAAGAAATCTGAGCCGGTTTCTTCAGCTAATACTTTTAATTGTTCTTGTGCTGCTGGTCGATAAATGTCTGCTGATGCTAGTAAAATTTTTTTCTTTGAAGACTTCTTTAACAAATAGGAAAGTTTGGCAATTGATGTTGTTTTCCCAGATCCCTGTAATCCACAAAACAATATTTTAGTTAATTGAGACGAAGATAAATTTAGAGATTTATTTTCTGATCCAAGAATTTTTATAAGCTCATCTTGCACAAGCTTTATGATCATTTGATCTGGCTTAACAGATTTGAGAATTTCTTTTCCTAAAATGTTTGACTTGATGGAATTTATAAATTCTTTTACTACAACTAATGAAACGTCTGCCTCTAACAGAGCAATTCTAATTTCACGTAATGTAACTTCAAGATCTGTTTCTGATATAACAGCCTTACCCCGAATACTTTGAACAATTTTTTCAAATTTTGTGTTCAGTGTATCAAACATAAATCTCCAATAGCCTTTAACTCCAGGGCACGAAACTCGTGGGCTAGAGTACCTATCACAATTGTAACAAGCTCAATTCGTTTACAAATATAGGATTTGTTGTTGACCCTCTATTAGCTGAATAATTGAAAGTCAAGTATTCTTAAATTTCCCATATTTACTGAGATTTATCGATAAATTAGGTTATAAAACAAATATGCAAAAAGTAGATTTTATAAAGATGCATGGACTTGGGAATGATTTTGTTATCATAGATAAAAGGTCTAACAATATCGCAATTACTGAAGATATTATTAAAAGACTCAGTGACAGAAGAACTGGGGCAGGGTGTGATCAATTAATCACAATTAATAATACAAGTAATCAAATTGCTGATGCTGAAATTGAAATTTTTAATCCTGGTGGTGATAGAGCCGAAGCTTGTGGTAATGGAACACGCTGCGTGGCAAAAATACTATTTGATGAAGATTCAAATAAAGAAATTTTAAAAATTCAATCTGATGCAGGCATATTAGAATCAAAAAAAATAAATAACAATATAAGTGTCAACATGGGTTCAATAAAAAATACTTGGGATAAAATTCCTTTAAGTAAAGAAGTCGATACAATGAATATACCAATTTCAATTAATGGATATAGTAATGGAGTTGCTGTTAATGTAGGTAATCCACATGTAGTATTTTTTGGAAAATCGATCAAAGATACAGATCTTGAAAGTATAGGTCCTATAATAGAAAATCATGAGCTCTTTCCAAAAAAAACTAATGTTGAAATAGTTGAAGTTATTAATTTAAATTTAATTGAAATGAGAGTTTGGGAACGTGGAGTTGGAATCACTTTAGCTTGTGGTAGTGGTGCCTGTGCAGCTGTATATGCGGCGTGGAAAAAAGGATTGATTGAAAATAACGCCGAAGTGAAACTTGAAAAAGGTTCACTGCACATAAATATAATTAATAATGAATCTATTATGACAGGACCTGCAGAAATAAGTTATCGGGGTAGTTTAGAAATATAGTTTATGAAAAATAAAAACTACGTAGTCAATCTAGGTTGTAGATTGAATATTTATGAAGGTGAAATTATTAAAAACCATCTTAAAACAAATAATTTAAATAATGTTACAGTCATAAACTCATGTGCAGTAACTGAAGAAGCTGAGAAAAAAGTTTCTTATGAAATTAGAAAGGCAAAAAAAAATTTTCCTAATAATAAAATAGTAGTTACAGGATGTGCGGCTCAAATCAATCCATTAAAATATAAAGATTTAAAAGAAGTAGACTCAGTAATTGGGAACACAGAAAAATTAGAAATTTTAACATGGAAAAATATCGATCATTCTAAAAATCTTAAGGTAGGAAATATATTAGAAGAAAGTAAAACAGTACCTAATTCAATTGAAAAATTTGAAGGAAAATCAAGAGCTTATATTGAAATACAACAAGGTTGTAACCATCGCTGTACTTTTTGTATCATTCCATTTGGCAGAGGCAATAATAGAAGTGTACCTGCTGGAGAAATAGTAAATAAAATAAAAAAAATTGTTAGCAATGGATATAATGAAGTAGTCTTAACAGGAGTAGATATAACTGATTATGGCAAAGATCTTCCTGCAAAACCTACTTTTTCTAACTTAATTAAAAGAATTCTAAAATTAGTACCTGAATTAAGACAACTCCGTTTGTCTTCAATTGACTGCGCTGAAATAGACAAAGATTTTTGGGATGTTTTAAAGGACAAAAGATTGATGCCTCATTTTCATATAAGTTTACAGGCTGGAAACAATTTAATTTTGAAAAGAATGAAAAGAAGACATTCAAGGGAAATGGCAATTAATTTTTGTAAGAAAGTTTTATCTATTAGGAAAGATGCAACATTTGGTGCTGATATAATTGCCGGTTTTCCAACAGAGACAGAAACAATGTTTCAAGATTCAATTAAACTAGTTGATGAGTGTAATTTAACTCATCTTCATATTTTTCCATATTCACCAAGAGAAAACACTCCTGCATCTAAAATGCCTCAAGTTCAAAAAAATATTATCAAAGATAGAGCAAGAAGACTTAGAGAAAAAGGTATGGAAAGATTAAAACAACATTTAAAAAAAAATATTGGAAAGAAGGAACAAATTTTAATTGAAAGTAAAAAAGAAAATTTTTCACTTGGAAAAGATCAGCATTTTTTAAAAGTAAAACTTGAAGAAGAGTTTAAAGAGGGAAAAATAATTTCCTGTATATACATAGGCATAGAAAATGATACGTTATTAGCAAGAATAGCATGAGTTTGTTCTCAATATTTAGAGATAAGTTAAGTAAAACTTCAAATATACTTTCTTTTAATATTTTGGAGATTTTAAAAAACAAAAAAATAGACGATTTAACTTTAGAAGAATTAGAAAATGTTCTTATTTCATCTGATATTAGTTTGGATGTTGTAAATCAGCTAATAGATTCTATAAAAAAAATAAAAATTACAAATGATGATGGTATAAAAAATGTATTAGAAATCTTAGCTCAAAATATAGAAAGTATATTACTTCCAAGAGAACATGTTCTGATAAATGAAAAAAATGATGAAAAAAAAATATTAATATTTGTTGGAGTAAACGGAAGTGGAAAAACAACCACTATTGGTAAAATTGCAAATAAGATTTTATCGAATAAAAAAATTCTGATTGCGGCTTGTGATACATTTAGGGCAGCAGCTGTTGAGCAGTTGGAAAATTGGGCGAAAAAAAATAACAATGGTTTTATCGCTGGAAAAAGTAATCAAGATCCAGCAAGTGTAGCGTATCAGGCAACTGAAGAATTTGGAAAAGAAAATTATGATTTTTTACTTATAGATACTGCTGGAAGATTATCAAATAATACTAACCTCATTAATCAGCTAATTAAATTGAAAAATGTTATCTCAAAAGTTAATTCCTCTTTTGATATTGAAACTGTGTTGGTTTTAGATGGAACGAATGGTTCGAACATGATTAAGCAAGTGGAAATCTTTGGAAATGAACTTAATGTATCGAGTCTTATAATAACTAAATTGGATGGAACAGCAAAAGGTGGGGCATTAATTTCAATTGCAAATAAATTTGAAATCCCTATAAGTTATGTTGGTCTTGGAGAAAGTGTTGAGGACCTTGTAACCTTTAATTCTCAAAACTTTGCTAGGTCTATTTTAAATCTAGAAGAACAAAATGAAGTCAGTTTATAAATTATTAATTGATATAGGACCGCTTGCAGTATTCTTTATTTTTTATACAAGAAGTGGTCTTCAAGAAGCAATACTTCCTCTTATGATTGCAACTGTAATTTCAGTAATCATTTCATATATACTTGAGAAAAAAATACCAATTATGCCAACTCTTGGGGCTGCGATTGTATTAATATTTGGAGGTCTAACAATTTATTTTGATAATGAAATTTTTATAAAAATGAAACCAACAATAATAAATATGGTCTTCGCATTAATTTTATATGGAGGAGTGATTGTTAAAAAACCTCTTTTAAAGTATCTTTTAGGTGCTGCACTGAAATTAGAAGAAGATGGATGGAGAATATTAACTCAAAGGTGGATTGCTTTTTTTGTTGCACTTGCTGTTTTAAATGAAATTGTTTGGAGAACACAAAGTACTGATATTTGGGTAAATTTTAAAGTTTTTGGAATCTTGCCGATTACATTTATTTTTACGATGACACAATTCCCTTTAATTAAAAAATATCAAATTGAAGATTAAGTTAAAAATTGTTTTCTCTTAATGCTATAAATCCTGGTGATTTATTTCCCTCAAGCCACTCTAAAAATGCACCCCCAGCTGTAGATAAATATTTAAATGCTTCATTTGCTTTAGCTTTTTTTATTGCTGCAAGTGTATCTCCTCCTCCTGCTAGAGCATCTAATTGAGATTTACTTGAATAATTTTGTATAATATTTGCAATTGAAATTGTACTTTTATCAAATGGACTATACTCAAATGCACCTAAAGGCCCATTCCATAAAATTGATTTAGATTTTAATATTTCATCTGAAATTAGTTTTGTTGTTTGTTCACCAACATCTAATATCATTTGGTCATTTGGAATATTATTGATTGAATAAGTCTTAACATTTACTCTATCTTCTATTGTTTTTGAGCAAAGAGCATCAATTGGTAAAAGTATTTTGCAATTTTTTGATTCTGCTTTTTTTTGTATCTTTTTTGATAGTGCAATAAAATCATTTTCTACCAGAGAAGAACCAACGTTATAATTATTTGATAGCAAAAAGGTATTAGCCATTGCACCACCAATCACTAAAGAGTCAAAAATTTCAACCATATTTTCTAAAACTTTTATTTTTGTTGAAACCTTTGAGCCACCTATAATTGCTAAATTTGGTTTATTTGAATTTTCTAAAAATTTATTCAAATTTTCAATTTCTTTTGAGAAACTTAATCCAGCGTATGAAGGTAAGTATTTAGTAATACCTACTATAGATGCATGATTACGATGAGATGCAGAAAACGCGTCATTAATATATATGTCAAAACTAGAAGCTAATAATTTTGAAAAATTGAGATCATTTTTTTCTTCTTCAGCATTAAAACGAATATTTTCTAATAGACAAATTTCCCCCATGTGCATTTCATCAAGTTTTGTCTCAATTATTTTTTTTTCACAGTTAGCTAAAAAATGAATTGTGTTTAAATTTAAAAATTTTTTTAATTCTGAGCATAAAAACTCAATTGAATATGTTTTATTAACTTGACCTTTAGGCCGGCCAAAATGAGCAATTAAGAATATCTTATTTTTATTTTTAATTAGTTTTTCTAGTGTTGGTAACGTAGCATGAATTCTTGAATGATCTGTAATTGTCCCTTCCAAAACTGGCACGTTTAAATCAACTCGAACAATTATTTTTTTATTTTTACAGTCTAGATCTCTTAATTCTTTCATTTCTATTCACATGTATATAAAAAAAATGTTGGAAATCATTGATTTTTTTTAAAAATTTGCAGTTTTATCTTTTTTAATACATATATTTAGTATATTAAACCTTTTTTAAGCTACTAAATGTAGTAATGGAGATTAATTATGCCATGGGATGATAATAATGTAGCAAAACTTAGAGATTTATGGGACCAAGGTCTACCAACAGCTCAAATTGGAAAATTATTAGGTTTCACCAAAAACGCTGTTGTTGGAAAAGCTCATAGAATTGGACTTGAGAGAAGACCATCACCTATAAGAAGAACAGCTGTTAAGCCTGATCGAAAAAAAGCTAGATCTCCAGTAATGCCAAAATTAAATTTTGAAAGCACCAAAGAACCAGAGATTGTCACTACAGAGCCAGCTATTTTCCAACCAGCAGTTAAAAATTTATTCAATGCAGCTCCAAAGAGAGGCTGTGAATGGCCTGAAGGTCATCCTGATGAAGCTGACTTTCGTTTTTGCGGTAAAGATAGATTTGAAGATAAGCCTTATTGTTTAGATCATTGTGCCGTTGCATATGTTGTTCCTGAAAAAGAAGAAAACGAAAAAACAGAATTAAATAATACGATTTAATAATAATTAAAATTCTAGAAATAAAAATTCTTCCTGTTATCTAATAAATTATGAAAGATGAGAGAATTAATTCTGTATTTACTCCTATTCTAATTGGAGGGAGTTTAATTCTTTTAATAAGTTTTGCAATTCGTTCAACATTTGGCCTATTTCAAATTCCTATTGCTTCTGATTTTTTGTGGAACCGTTCAGAATTTTCTCTTGCTATTGCTATTCAAAATTTAGCTTGGGGTGTAGGTACTCCACTATTTAGTGCTTTTGCCGAAAAATATGGTGATAGAAAAGCAATAGCGTTAGGCTTAATTCTTTATGCAATTGGAATTTTCATAAGCAGTACTGCTACAACCCCAGAAGCGCATCAAACTCTAAACATTATAATTGGTTTTGGGATAGCTGGTAGTGGTTTTGGTCCAATTTTAGCAGTAGTTGGAAGAGCCACATCTCCAGAAAAAAGATCTTTAGCACTAGGTATTACAACTGCTGCAGGATCAGCTGGACAAGTGGTTGGTCCACCACTTGCTTCTATTCTATTATCATTTTTACCTTGGTCTTCAGTGTTTGAAATCTTTTCAATTATATTATTAATAACACTGATCCTTGTTCCAATTTTAAAAACAGAATTATCAAATACAAATATTAATAATGAAAATGAAAAAATTACTAATGCTGTATTTGTTGCATTAAAAGATCCAACATACTCAATGTTGTTCTTTGGTTTTTTTTCTTGCGGTTTTCAGTTAGCATTTATAACTGCACATTTTCCAGCATTTATTGTTGAATCTAGTAGTCCAATTATAGAAGGAAGTTTAATAAGTTTGGTTTGTAGTTCTGTAGAAGGTTTAGGAGCATTATCTATGGCTCTTATAGGATTATTTAATATAATTGGTTGTTTGATTGCCGGCGCTTTAGGAAAGGGACATTATAAGAAATATCTTTTATCTTTAATTTATACCGGAAGGACGGTTGCGGCAATTCTATTTATCATACTACCTATTACACCAACATCTATTGCAATATTTTCAATAGTTATGGGTGCTTTATGGTTAGCAACAGTTCCTTTAACTTCAGGAATTATAGGCCATATTTATGGATTAAAATTTATGGGTACATTATATGGCATTGTATTTTTTTCTCATCAGCTAGGATCTTTTGTAGGTGTTTGGTTAGGAGGTCTATTTTATGATATCTATGGAAGTTATGATATTGTATGGTGGGTTGGTATAGGAGTAGGTGCCTTTTCTGCAATAATCCATTTACCAATTAGAGAAAAACCATTATCTAATACAAAAATACAAACAGCATAATTTTATGGATGAAAAAAAAATTATACGAAACTTAATTATAGTAATTTTTTTCTTAGTTATTATTTACTCATTAGCTAGAGTTGGTGTAGGTTTAGATCTTAGCTTTGGACCTTATTTAAAAAAATAGAAAAACTAGTTACACCATTCTCCTTGTTTAAATATTGGCGTAGCAGCGCCATTCTTATCTACACCCTCGACATCAATTTTACCTGAGCCAATCATCCAATCAATATGTATCATGCTTGAATTACCACCTCTTTGAGTGATTTCATCTTTCGATAAGTCTTTTTTCGATTTGAAACATTTTGAGTAACATTGACCCAGAGCTATATGAGAAGCAGCATTCTCGTCAAATAAAGTGTTATAGAAAGTTATTCCTAATTGCGAGATAGGTGAACTATTTGGAACTAAGGCTACTTCACCAAGTCTTCTTGAGCCCTCATCTGAATCGAGAACTTTTAATAAAACATCTTGTCCTTTA
>CACNCW010000024.1 GCA_902619055.1 uncultured Alphaproteobacteria bacterium | reverse complement strand
ATAAATTAGAAGACTCAGAAAAAAAATTAGGTAAACTTCATTATATTGTGAAAACTTATACAATAATGAAATGGGTTTATGAAATAGCAACTAATAAAATATTGCTTGATTTTGTCGAAGAAATAATTGGTAAAAATATATTATTATATAATGCAACTTTTATAATAAAAGAACCAAACACTAAAACACACGTAAGTTGGCATCAAGATCTAACGTATTGGGGTTTTGATAATAATGAAAAACAAGTAAGCTCATGGTTAGCTTTATCCAAAGCTAATGATCAAAGTGGTTGTATGCAAATGATTCCAGGTTCCCATAAAAATGGATTTTTTGAACATCATTCAACTGAAGATAAAAATAATGTTTTATCTAGAGGTCAAACCGTAAAAGATATTGATATAAATAAAGCAGTATCATGTCCATTAGAACCTGGTGAAGTTTCTTTTCATCATGGTTTAACATTGCACGCATCTCAACCTAATTTTAGTAATGACAGAAGAATAGGTTTAAATTTTCAATTTATTTCCACTGATATGAAACAACTAAAAAGCAAAAATGATAGTGCTATTTGTGTAAGAGGGGAAGATACCTACAATAATTTTAAAACAGATATAGTAGCAAAAGATGATTTTGACCATGAAGCTTATCAACATCTGCTTGAACTGAATAACCATTATAATGAAACAATAAGAAAAAATTAATATTTATTTATTAGAATCTGAAATAAGAGATCTAAAAATTAACTTCTATTTAATCAAATCATATGAATGTTTTATCTGGAATCAGTATCGGATTTATTGGTTACACGATATTTGTAATTTTAGATACAATAATTAAAAAATACCTAGTTAATGAATATTCTGTTTTTCAAATAAATTTTTATATTTGTCTTTTTAGTTTTATACCAACATTATTAACTCTTTATTTTTTAAACAAATGGAGCTCACTAAAAAATGATATTATTCATATACAGCTACTTAGAGGATTATTCGGATTAATCTCAGGGGCTTTAGTAGTTTATTCATTTAGAGAACATGCATTTAGTGAAATTTACCCAATATTATTTAGTGCGCCATTAATGATAACAATGTTATCCCATTTTTTTTTAGGTGAAAAAGTTGGTATTAGAAGATGGTCAGCGGTAACAGTTGGATTTATTGGCGTATTAATAGTTAGTAGACCTGGCACTATTCATTTTTCATTAAGTCTATTTGGTTTGTTTTTTTCTGCATTACTAATGGCGATAAACATTACTTTAGTAAGAAAGTTTTCAAATAATCAATCATCAATAGCATTTACTTTTTATGCTTTTTTATCTGCAACTATTTTAAATGGATTACTTAGTTTTAATAATCACATCGCATTATCTTTTAATGATTTAATGATACTTGTTTTTTGTGGTATTATTTGTGGAATAGGGGGTAATTGTTTAACAATCGCTTCAAAATTTTTAGAGTCTAGTGTTTTTGCACCTATTCAATATACACAATTAATATCTGGAGCAATTTTAGGTTATTTATTTTTTGCTGATATTCCAGATATTTATGAAATTATAGGATCATTAATTATTGTTGGTAGTGGAATTTATATAATAATTAGAGAAACAAAAATAGGGGTTCGACCATATATTAAAGAAGATTCAAGATTTCGTGACCAATTTAATAGAGGTCACTAATATAATAGCTGGAAATTCCAGCTATTAATTTACTTTTTCCAAGGTCCAAAATCTTTTTGATCTGATGTAAATTCGTATGATTGAAACTCTTTATCTCCTACAATCCATCCATCATGACCTGGGGCTAAATAATATGCATCACCAGCTTTAAAAGTTTCTTCATTTCCATCGTCATGCTTCACTTTCATTTCCCCTTTAATAACGACACCTACATGTCCAGCCTGACAACTTTCAGTACCTACAAGTGGTTTAATACAAGAACTCCAACTCCATCCTGGTTGTAAAGTAACCTGACTCATCGATACATTACCTAAAGTTACGGTTGAAGAATGAACTTTATCAGGTGTTTTAATTTCTCCATCAGAAAAAGATTTTCTCATTATATTAGACATACATTTTATCCTTTTGTTAATTAATTATTTCATTTTTTTCATTATTAGTCGAGTGAAAGAATTTTTGTGCCATGTAATATCTTTAAAATAATCTTTTAAATCATCACCAAAATTTTCGTTTGTGGAAATCATATCTAATCCTTTTCCCAGTTTTTTCATTGATTGAAATCTAGCAGCAAATAAAAATTGACCCATACCATCACCTGACAGTTGATTTAAGATTTGACCTGAAGAACCTGCATCTTTCCAATATTTTTCTCCTATTTCAAAACTTCCAATAACAGCATTAATATCTGGATGAGTAAATCTCCAATTTACAAAAACTGGCATTTCATTTTCTAATAAATTTTCAGTAGTATCTTTTAAAGTCCTTGCATGAATGTTTTCGATAGGTTGTTGAGCCATCCAATTAGCTTTGAATTGTTTTGCCCAATCAGGATTTGAAACCCATTTATCATCAAAATCTCCATACATTTCAGAATTTTCAAAACTTGCAATCATTGAAAAACTATTATCATCTGATCCTGAATTAATAGCAAGACCAGCAAAATTAGCTCCATTATCAATTAATATTTTTGATCCTTTGTTAAAAAGATCTATAGCAACTTCACTCTCAGATCTAAATTTCCAGTTAATTCTATACATAATCGCCTCCTTTTTTTAAAAATTACATTTTATTATTAAATAATTATTAAAATAATAGTGTAAGAATAGATAACTTTAATTTTATTATTAAAATCTGATATTTATTAATGAAAATATTCTTAAATAAAACTCCAATTACAATCCTTATATTATCTTCCATTGCAATGCCTATCGCTTTTAGTACTTGGATGGTTTTATTAAATAATTTTTCAGTTGAAAGAGCAAGTTTTACTGGAGTTGAAATTGGAATACTTCAAAGTATCAGAGAGATACCTGGCTTCTTAGCATTTACTATTATTTTTTTATTGTTCTATTTTAAAGAACAATATTTTGCTATTTTTTCTTTAGCCTTAACTGGTTTTGGTGTTGCAATTACAGGTTTCTTACCAACTGTTTATGGTTTGTATTTTACAACAATTATTATGAGTACTGGCTTTCATTATTGTGAAACAGCAAAAAATTCTTTGAGTTTGCAATGGCTTTCAAAAGAGGAGGCTCCACCAGTTTTGGGAAAGTTAATAGCTGTTAGCTCAATTACGTCTTTATTTTTGTATTGTATTATTTGGAGTTTACTGGAAATCTTTAATTTAGATTATAAGTTTATATTTTTAATTGCAGGATTAATTTGTATTCTTATTTCCATACACCTTTTTATATCCTTTCCTTTATTTGAAATCAAAAATAAGCAACATAAAAAAATCATTCTAAAAAAAGAATATTCTCTTTACTATATCTTAATTTTTTTATCAGGTGCTAGAAGACAAATTTTTGTAGTTTTTGCAGCTTTTTTAATGGTAGAAAAATTTGGATATTCAGCATCGCAAGTTACTTTACTATTTTTGGTTAATTATATTTTTAATTGGTTTTTTGCAGAACGTATTGGAAAGTTAATAAATATATTTGGTGAGAAAAAATGTCTTATATTTGAATATATTGGACTCGTAATTGTTTTTACATCTTATGCATTCGTGACTAATGCTTATGTTGCAGCAGGTTTATATATTATTGATCATATGTTTTTTGCATTAGCTATTGCAATTAATACATATTTTCAAAAAATTGCTGATCCAAAAGATATTGCAAGCACTGCAGGTGTTTCATTTACTATCAATCATATAGCTGCAGTATTTATCCCAGTAATTTTAGGATTTGTTTGGATTAATTCTCATTCAATAGTTTTTTTAATTGGTTCTTTGTTTGCTCTACTATCTTTAATCGCTTCATTTTTTTTACCTAATAATTTATCAAAGATTATTTTAGATGAAAGTAATTTAAAAAAAGTAAGAGTATAATTTACTCACCTATATAACTAAGAATTATTTTTCTTTTGGATTTACTGTACCTGTGTTCAATCAGATATATTCCTTGCCACATCCCTAATTGCATTTCTTTATTGTTTATAGGAATTGTTAATGATGTTTGAGTAAGCATAGATTTTATGTGAGCAGGCATATCATCATCTCCTTCATAACCGTGTTTATATAATGAAGAATCTTCAGGAACTATTCTTTGAAAAAAAGAATTAATATCATCTAATACATCAGGGCTAGCATTTTCCATTATTGTCAATGAAGCAGAAGTGTGTTGTATAAATAAATTTAATTGACCTTTAATAATGTTATTTTTTACAATCCAATCATGAATATTATTTGTAATTTCATACATTCCTTGTCTATTATTAGAAATTATCAATTCATCTTGTAAATTTAACATTTTCTAATCTTAAAATGAAGTCGTGGCACCTACAAGGAGAATTATAATGAAAATTAATGTTATGAAAAAAAGAACTATTCTTTTGATAAGTGCCACAATTTTTAAATATAATCAAATTTTGTTTTAATAGAGATATAAATAAGGAAAAATTGTGTTATTATTATCCTAATTCTTTTTAGCTAGGAATATTATTTGTTAAACAATAATCAATTTGCAATTTTTTTAATTATTATATCAATTATTTTTGGCACTCTTATGGGTACATTTATAAAATTAGCTCAAGAAGAATTAAATGTATTTACAACTGGTTTTTTACGTTTTTTCTTTGGATTATTAATCATCACCCCTTATATTCTAAAAACAAAATTTGAAGTATTTAGTACAAAAAATTTAAAAATTCATATTTTACGGTCAGCACTAAACTTACCTGCAATGCTACTTGGTTTTGCAGCTTTAGCTATGCTTCCATTAGAGAAAATGACAGCCATTCATTTTATAGTTCCTATCATTGTTACAATCTTAGCTGTGATATTTTTAAAAGAAAAAATCTATTTATATAGGTCAATTGCATTAGTGATGGGTTTTCTAGGAATGTTAATAATATTGCGACCCGGTATTATAGATATTTCTATTGGAATATATATGGCACTTATTTCATCGCTAATTTGGTCAGTAGTTATAATTTTAACTAAAAAAGTATCTAAGGATGATAGTGCTATAACAATATTATCACATCAGTATGTTTATATGAGTCTTTTTTCATTTCCATTAGTTATATATTTTTGGGATCAGCCAAGCTTAAAAACAATTATTTTTATATTATGTGCTGCAATGTCAGGAACTATATTACATATTGCATTAAATCATGCATATAAATTAGTTGATGTAACTATGACTCAACCTTATTCATTTTTAGGATTAGTTGTTTCATCAATAATTGGATATTTTGTCTTTAGTGATAAACCTGATTTTTATACCTGGTTAGGTGCCTCTGTAATTTTTTGTGGTGTGCTTCTAATTTCTTACAGAGAACTTCAATTAAATAAAGAAATTACAAGAAAGAGATTAAATATTAATTCATAATATTAATATTTAACATCGTTAGATTATGTGTATTATTAGTAAATGCAAAATAATTATTTTTATAAATGGATAGATAGTAATAAAGATGATGAAATAAATAGTTTCAAAGAATGTATCGATTCATATATTTATTTTAAGAAAGATGCTTTTTATAAAACTAACAAATTAATTAAAAAAAAACCAGAATTTAATGCTCCAAAATTATTAAAAATAGTTTTATTGCTTTTTTCTAGAGATGTACAAAAAATTTCATTAGCTAGAGAAACATTCAAATCAATTTCCACCGATCAAGTAAATGATTATTTTCATCAATATTTAGAGATAGTAAATCTTTGGATTAAAAATGATTTACAAAATTTATTAAATAAATTGGAATTAATTATAAAAGATAATCCCAAAGATATTTTTGCAATCAGATTATTTCATTTTAATAATATTTTCTTGGGTATTGGTAGTAAATTTTTAAATAAACATGAGGAAATACTAAGTAAGTGGTCTGAAAATGATCAGCATTATAATTTACTATTAGGGATGACTAGCTATGCTTTTGAAGAAAATAATATAATTGATAAAGCTAAGCTTTTAGCTTTAAATTCACTAAAACAATCATCAAATGATTTGTGGAGTTGGCATGCCCTTTTGCATGTACACGATAATGAGAATAACGACTCAATTAACAACAATGATACCTTTAATAAAATTAATTGGTCAATTTACGGGCCAATAAAAAGACATATATGGTGGCACCAATCATTAATATTATTCTACAATAAAGAATATGAGAAAAGTTTAAAACTATTTGATAATTATTTCTCTTCTTCAGAAATTTTTTATTTAGATTTTTGTAATGCTTGCTCTTTTTTATTAAGACTTCATTACAAAGGAGTGGATGTTAAAGAAAGAATGGATAAATTAAAAGATTATGCTGAATATTTTAAAAATCAACACATACTTCCATTCATTGATTATCATCTTATTTTTTATTACTTATACTATAATGACCAAGATTATTTTCAGCAACTTGAAGAGAGAATGGAAGAAAATTATTTAGAAAATTCTTTTAAAGAAAATTATTTTAATTACTTAAAGCCAATCATTCACAGTATGAAAACAAATGAATTATTAAACGAATATATAATTAAATCACAATTTAAATACCTTGGAGGTAGTTTTGCTCAACGAGAACTTATTTTTTTAAGTTTAATCCAAAATACAAAATATGAAAAAAATAAATCAGATTTAATATCAGAATATAATGATTATAAATCAGTATCTAAATTATATGTATAACTCTAAATTGTTGGAAGAAAAATTTATAAAAAATTCAAATAATAATTTTACCTTATTAAAAGATAATCTTTTTTTTCGAAATATAACTTTTCAAAATTTTCAAATTTTAAAGATGATATCATTTTTGGTAAGAGACAAAAATTGGAATAACTATGATCCTAAAATTCTAAATTATGAAGAGAACTTTGATACATCCCTAAAATATATATTCGATTTAGAATATGGTATAGATGAAATTCTTAATACAAGAAATGTTATATTATTTTCTGAAAATTCTATCACTCTATCCTCTGAAGGAGAATTTTTAACTGATTTTTGGACTAATAGAATAGGTTTTAATTTATTAATTCCATTACAAAATCATGTTGGTTCAAAGATCATTGTAACAAAAGGTAACGATTTAAAAGAGAAAAAAAAATTTCCTGAAAATATAAAACCCGACCAACCATTTTTTAAATTTAAAAAACTTGCTTATACTTTAGACGATAGTTTGTTGGTTAATATTAATTTTGAGGGTATTTTATTTGAAATGGAGGATCAAAGAAACTGGGGTGATGCTTCTTACAAAATATATAGCGGTTCTTTATTAAATCCTTTTCCATATTTAGAAAAAGGGGGGTCTAAGTTCTCTCAAACTGTTAAAATAGATATAGAAAATAAAAAACAAAGATCATTTCCATCTATGAATATTGTAAAAATTGATCATAGTACTTCTTATAAATTCCCTAAAATTGGTATAAAAATTGATTCTCCAATTCTTCCTGATGATAATTTAATAAAAAACTTTGATTATTATTACTATCTTATTGATTTTACAGAAGATTTTATGAATGTAACTTCAAGATCTGACAAAAAGGTGTTTCTTGTAGCTTTAGTTGATCATGCTAATGATCCTGAAGAAGAGTTAACAAAAATTTATAATTTTATAACTGAAAATACTATTAATTTAGATAAAATTTTAATTTGTCCTAAAATATATTTGAATAGTTTTCAACCAGCTGGTGAATGGCCTAAAGTTCCAGAATTAAATGAATACTATAAAATAGCGAAAAAGATATTTTCTAATAGTCAAATTGTTTCTGGAATGGTCACTAATTTTACAGAATTAAATAGAAAGAGACCAAAAATTTTTTATGATTTGGTTAGTTTTTCCTTCACTCCAATTGTTCATGATTCTAGTGATTTTGGTGTGTTAAATACACCTGAAACTATACCTTATATCCTTAAAACTTTAAAAAATTTTTCTAAAAGTACTGATGTTCATATTGGCCCAATTTCTATTGGTATGCATTTCAATCCATATGGTGAAAGTCTTGTAAATAATAAAAACAAAATAAGGTTAGAAATGGCTGATAGCGATCCAAGGCATGATCAATTATTTTCACTAACTTGGACACTGGCAATTTTTATTCAATCAATAAATAAAGAATCAAAATTTTTTACTTTTAATTCTATTTATGGGCATCACGGAATATTAAATAAAGATAATACCAAAAGACCATTGTATCATTTAAATAATTTTCTTATTTCATTAACAAATTCAGAAATTTTTAAATTTAATCCAGTTAACGAAGTTTATGGATTAAAAATTTTACTAAATGATAAAAAGTATTATTTATTTGTCAATTCCTCAAAACAAAAAAAGGAAATTATTATTCCTGAAATAAATTTTAGTAATCAATATAAGCTAAATTTAAAAAATTATCCTGATATTTTTAATAATGATTTTTCTTTTTTTAACTTTAAAAAAGATTCAAATCCTTATGCATTTGAGCCATTAGAAATCAAATTTATAGAAGATAAATGAAAAAATTAAAAGGAGCATTAATCGGTTGTGGTTTCTTTGCTGAAAATCATATTTTAGCTTGGAAAGAATTAAGAAATATAGAAATAATATGTGTTTGCGATTTAGATATAAAAAAAGCTATTAAATTTAAATCTAAATTTAATATTTTGCATTCTTATTCATCTATAGAATTAATGTTAAAAAAACATAAAATTGACTTTGTTGATGTTGTAACAACAATGGAGACACACTTAAATATTGGTAAAATTTTATCTAAGTATAAAATTCCAACTTCTATACAAAAGCCATTTGCTGAAAATTTATCAAATGCAAAAAAAATTGTTTCTTTATATAAAAAAAATAAAACACCACTTATGGTCCATGAGAATTTTAGATGGCAAAACCCTCTATTAAAATTAAAAGAAATTATAAATAAAGAGCAGTTAACGAAACCACATTATGCCAAGATATCTTTTAGACATGCAAATCCTGTTGGATATACCAATCAAACATATTTATACGATTTAAAAGAGTATTTAACCCTAGACGTAGGAATCCATTTATTTGATTTAAGTAGATTTTTTATGGGTGAAGCAAAAAGTATTTATACAGTAAATCAAAATACAAATAATAAATTTAAAGGTGAAACCGATTTTATATCCCTGATAAGAAATAGAAATAAGAGTATTACTATTGTTGATGCATCTATTTCTTCAATAAAAAAACCAGACAGATTTGCTCAAACACTAGTTAATTTAGAATTCTCTAACGGCTCAATTGATTTGGACTACAATTACAAAATTACTCTTCACAAAAATAATAAGAAGAAGATTTATGATGGAAAACCAAAGAAATATAAATGGATTTCAAAACCTTGGGATCAAATTCAAGAAAGTGTAATCAATACACACAAACATTTCATAGATTCACTAATAAATAATATTGAACACGACACCAGTGGTGAAGATAACATAAAGAGTTTATCATTAGTCTTTAATTCATATAAATCTGATAAACTAAGAAAGGAAATTAAAATTTAATTTTTTATTTAAGTTTAAATTGTAAATTTCGAGATTTCATCTCTAATTAATTTACTTAAGAGACTGTAACCAAGTACATTCATGTGTAATGGATCTTCTGAATAAAATTTTTCAAATCCAGCATCAAGCATAGGAGAGCAAAGATCGATATAGCGCCATTGACTAAAATTCTCAATTTTGTTTTTAATTCGTTCATTTGCATCTAATATTGTATTTAAATAATTATTCCTAAATAAACTTGGCTTAATAGAAACAAAAAAACATAAGGTATGAGGCAATTTTTCACTAACTTCAGAAGCAAATAATAAAAATTCATTTTCTAAATCTTCAGCACTCATTCCGCTGCCTATATCATTATCACCAGCATAAAAAATCATCTTATCAGGATTATTTGGAACTACTATTCTATTAAAATAGGTACGGCATGATACTAAAGTAGATCCACCAAATCCTAAATTTAATAAACGATCAAATGATAAATCTGTTTTTGCATTTTCCCAATCTCTAAATGTTGAACTTCCAAATAAGACTATTTGGTTATTTTTATACTGATCTGAATGTAATTTAATTTCTAATTCTCTCACATCTGCTTCAAATTCTTCTTCAATAGGGCTAACTAAATTTAAATTACTTACTACATCTTCATTATTAATTTTATTTTTTGACGCAGATTTTGCTAACTCAACGGCTTCCTCAACATAAGTTTTAAAAGTTTTTCTATATATAGATAAAAAATTTTCTAACTCTTTTTTATTTTTCATATCATTTACAAAATCTTTTATTTTAATTGGTTCCTTAATAATTGCAGAATAAATTGTATCAGAAATTGAATAATCAAAATTGGCTAATGCAATTGGAACAAGAAGAGGTTCTGGTTTTAATTGATCTGCTAATAAAAATGCCCCTGGTTTGAAGGGACCAGGAGAATTTGGAGTTAAATTATCTTCAGTTTCTGATGTGCCTTCTGGCGCAATAACTAATGGTCTGTTTTGATCAAAAATATTTTGAGTTTCGATAAATAATTTGCTCTTTCTTTTCTTTTTTTGGTCTTCAGTTTCACTTAAATAGTCTGATTCCGGTGTATGAACAAAAATATAATCTAAATTCTCATAATAATTATATCTCCAAAATTCTGTATTTCTAGAGTATCGAGCAATTCTTTGACCACCATCACCATATTTTGGAAATAAAATTTTTGCACTTATGAAATGACTATCTATACTAAATTGATGTCCATTAGCTAAACCATTTTCTTCAATGCTTGCTAAATGATTATAAAAAAATATGTTTGTAGGTTCATCTGGTAAATTCTCCATACCTTTTATAATATAAGGAACTTGGTCAAAAGCTTTTGTAAAATCTGAATTCGTTAATTTTTGTAATGCTTGTTTATTTATTGAATCATATGAAGTTGCTACTCTGTTGTATATTTTATTTAGTTGTTTAAAAAATCTATTTTTTCTCTCTAAACCACTCAATGCATCTATCATGAGACTAGCTATAGATTTTTCATCATCATTACCTGTAACAATTAAATCATAAATCGTATCAAATGCTAAAGAATGAGTTAAATGATTTTCTAACAAATGAGGAATTGTGTAAAGTTTTGAATTGCTTGGTATTTTTGAGGAATTATCTTCTAGTAAATATTTAAAAAACTCTTTTTCATTTTTAGCAGGATATGTTGTCAAACCAGTTGAGCTTTGAATATAACGACTTAATTGCCATAATTGTCTTTTAAAAAATTTTATAGCTAATTTTGGATTAGTTTTAATTAGATTATCGATAAATTCGTTTGAAAATTTTAAAATTGTTGTATCTCGCGTAGATTTCAAAGAGTAGGGTGATTCTATATTATGCAATCCTGATGATAATGATAATGCCACTCCTGTTCTAGCTATTGATCTTGAATTATTTTCTAATTGATCATTTTTTAGATTTGTAAAAGAAGCTTCAACTTTCCCTTTTAACAAAATATTTATTCCGTCAGATTTTGAACCTTCTAGAGTTATATATTCACCGGCAGAAAATAACCTAATATTTGCATAATTTATCAGTTCATCTAAATCATCATCATTTAGAAAAGCTAAAAATGCTGAATTCTTTATTCTTTTAGTGTTAACAATATCTCCACCAGTTTTAACACCTTCCGCAAAATTAATATTTTTTTGCTTTACGGGTTTTTGTAAGTTACGAGATGACCAAATTAAGTTAATTGATTCATATAATAAAAAGGAATAAAAAAAACTAGCATAGTCAGGATCTATCTCTTCTAACTCTTTTAATTTTTCTATTTCGATAGAAAGATATTCTGAATTACCTTTAATAAATATATCTGACATATATCTACCTGGTGCATTTAACCCTGAAACACCAAGAGGTGATCCAACATTTTTTAATGTTGCTAGCTTATAAAAAACATTATTATGATATTTTACGTATTCCGCTTCACCTTTTAAAAGAATAAATATTTGATCTGCAATACCATGCTGCTCAACGATTTTGATGTCTTCAGTACTTTTGTGTAATTCTGTGCCCGAATTGATTAAATCTTCAGTGTTTTTTTTTGGAGATAAAGAAAAACCTTTATCTACTAATATTAAAGATATTTTTTCGCTTAAATTCATTAATTATCTAACTTAATAAATTTTCCTTTTTATATAAAGAGAAAAATTTTATCTTCTTATAATTGACTTAAAAATATTAATAAAAGACAACAGTATTATTTTTAATCTAAATATACTTACAATAGATTGAGCTAAATATGTTAATGCAGCAGCTCTTAAAACAGATTTACATTGGTACATATTCTCTTTAGGAACATATCTTTTGAGTATTGGTAAGGCTCTCTTAAAACTTGCATCAAATTCTACAGGAAGAGTAATCAAATGGATTAACACATTTGTAGATAAACATCCCATTATTATTATTGCAGCAATCAGAGTGATAAATGGACTTTTAGTGAAAGCAAATATCGATGGTAGTCCTATAATTAATAAAAATGAACCAATTCTCTGAAAGATCATTGTTTTTTCAATTAATGATTGTCTAAGGATAAGTGGCTTATATTTCTCTTTATCTTGAATTGCATGACCAATTTCGTGAGCAACAACGGCAATACTTGTTATACTTTTTTTATCAAGTTTATCTGTAGCTATATGTATTTTTTTTTCTTTAGGATTGTAATGATCCAGTTGTTGAATAGAATTAATTGATACATTGTTGATTTTCTCCTCTTCAAGTATTTTTTTCCCAAGTTCTCTCCCAGTAAAGGGCATATCAGGTAAAATTTTATTATATTTTTTTAAAATAAAATTTACCCATAAACTTGGTATAAACAGTACAATAAAAGGTAAAAAATAGTACAATAATTTAATCACAATATAAAAATAGGAATAATATTATTAAAAATCAATTTTATTTAAACTAGTATTATTAATAATTATTAATTATTGCTTAAAAAGTGAAATCTAAATTTGAAAGAATTAACAGACTCCCCCCATATATATTTGGGGAGATAAATTCATTAAAAATGAAACTGAGATCAGAGGGTAGGGATATTATCGATTTTGGCATGGGCAATCCTGATATGCCAACACCTCTTCACATAAGACAGAAATTGAAAGAAGTTATAGATAAGCCAGGTGTTGGACGTTATTCAGTTTCTAAAGGCATTAATGGATTAAGAAAAGCTCAAGCTAAATATTATAAACAACGATTTAATGTTGATTTAAACCCATCGAGTGAAATTATAGTAACAATTGGTTCAAAGGAAGGTTTAGCAAATTTAGCACAAGCAATAACTTCAAAGGGAGATAGAATATTATGTCCAGATCCATCATATCCTGTTCATCCATATGGTTTTATGATTGCAGGAGCTAAATTAACACCATTGCAAACATTTTTTAATGAACAGTTCGATAAAAATAAATTTTTACTAAATATAGTTAATAATTTAAAAAAATATTCTTCAATAAAAGTTATTATCGTTTCTTTTCCGTCAAATCCAACAGCTCAGATAGTTGATTTAGATTTTTATAAAGAATTAGTAAAAATTGCAAAAAAATATCAAGTGTATATTTTATCCGATTTAGCTTATTCCGAAATTTACTTTGGTAATAATCCACCCCCATCAATATTAGAAGTTAATGGAGCAAAGAGCTTAGCAGTTGAATTTACGACCTTATCCAAAACTTATGCAATGGCTGGATGGAGAATAGGTTTTGCTGTTGGAAACAAAACTTTAATTGAAGCTTTAACAAAAATTAAATCATATGTAGACTATGGTGCTT
>CACNCW010000023.1 GCA_902619055.1 uncultured Alphaproteobacteria bacterium | reverse complement strand
GTGAGTTTTTAACAGGATAGATAAATTCTAATGTTACCTTTAATAACTGTTTTTTCTTTCTCTCTTGAGCAGTGATACCTATATTTGCACTGATGGATAAGTTTTTAATTTCTACTTTGAACATAGTTTTTCAAAAATTTTTAATGATTGAGACGTTTCTTTTATGTCGTGAACTCTAAATATATCAACTCCCTTTTGATAACAATATAATGCAGAAGCGATTGAACCTCCCAGTCTTTGATTTGTTTCACTCTTATCTATGAAGTTAATCCAGCTTTTTCTAGATGATCCTAATAATAATCCATATCCCTTAAACTTAAACTGATTAATTTTTTGCATGATTTCTATATTTTGTTTTAAATTTTTACCAAAACCAATACCTGGGTCAAACCAAACTTTGGATGAAGGAATTTTTATTTTTTCTAATTGTTTAATTTTCTGAAGAAATATTTTTTTAATATCTTGTACAACATTATTATATGAGTGTATTTTCTGTTGCATAGTTTTGGGTGGTGCAGGTGTGTGCATTAAAATTAAACCCGTTTTAAATTTTTTAGTTAAAAAGAATAAATCTTCCGAGCCACCGAAGACATCATTTATAATATGTGCTCCCATATTCAATGCATATTCTTGAGTTTCAATTTTATTAGTATCAACCGATATGACAAATTTATTTTTTGGCAATTTTTTTAATATCGGTTCTAATCTTTTAACTTCTTGTTTGTGTGTTAATGGAGCTGAGCCAGGCCTTGTACTTTCTGCTCCAATGTCAATTATACTTGCTCCATTTTTAACCATTTCTTTAATATTTTTTAGTGCATTTGAACTTTTAAAACTCTTTCCACCATCACTAAAAGAATCAGGAGTAACATTGCATATTCCCATTACCGTTGGGCTAGTTAGTTTAAAATTATATTTCCCTAATTTCATTTCAATAATATTTTTGAATATTTTTTTGATAAAAAATTATATATTTTCATTGAAGACCTATACCAATTAAATTGTTTAATAAAAGAAATACTAACCACGCCTTTACCAGAGCCAACTAAAAGTATTTCACTAAATTGATGTAAGCTAGAAATATTAATATCTGTTCTATAAATTTTATAAGGTAGATTTTTAATTAAGTATTCTAGAGTAATTCCATAATAATAGTAATTTTTTGGAATAAATAATTTATTACCATTTACAAAAATTAAATTAGTCGTCGAGCCTTCTAAAATTTTATTGTTAAAATAAAAAAGAATCTCTTCTTTTTGTAAATTAATTTTTTTTTGTAAAGAAATTATTTTTTTGTACTGTAAGTTTTTGAAGTTAGGTAATGCACGCTGGAATCTAAAAAATTTTGCAGTAAAATACTTATGATCTTTATTTCGTTTACGTACAGATAATGAGATTATTTTTTTTGTGACTGCAATTCTTAATAGGTGGTCATAATTTTTAATTTTAGAATATTTATTTAAAAAATTAGTTAAAAAATTTTTTGAAATTTTAACATCAATGCCAAAGTATCTTAAATCTTTATTTAGTTTTTTTAAATGCTGATCAACTAAGATAAAATTTGGCTCTTTGCCAAATAGTCTAATGGTTGTAAAGATGCCCTTGTATCCCCAAAGAGAATTGAACTTAAGTAATTTAAAATTCTTAGCGTGAAAGGATTTTTTTAATAAGATATTTTCCATGTGGAGTTAAAAATGAATCTGGGTGAAACTGTAATCCATAGACTTTATTAATATCATCTTCAACCGCCATTGCTACATTTGTTTTTACACAACGCATTGTAATTATCATTGATTGAGAAACAAATGGTTCAGCCATTTTTAAGGAATGATATCGACCTCCAAGGAAATTAAAATTTTTTTTAAAAATTGATTTATCGTTAGTAACTTTAATATGACTCTGATAACCATGAAGAATATTTTTTTGTTGAACTATTTTAGCTCCTTCACAAAAAACTATTTGTTGGAAACCTAAACATATTCCTAATATTTTTTTCTTTCCTTTATATTTATTGTAAATCTTAGTTGTTAATGGATAATCTTTTGGTTCACCAGGGCCTGGTGAAAGAACAATGGTCGAAGATTTTTCTAGTTTTGTTTGATCTATTTCATAATAATTTGAAACAAATGTTGGCTCAATACTATCTAGTAGATGAGCTAAATTGTATGTGAATGAGTCTTCGTGATCAATGAGATAAATCATTAGTTAAATAGGTCTAAAAGTGATTTAGCTTTAATATAATTTTCATTATATTCTTTTTTTGCAGTACTGCCTAAAATCACACCACTAGCAACTGATAATTCAATATCATTTTTAAAATTAAGTAGTGTTCTAATCATTATGTTAAATCGCATATCACCATTTGAATGTATAATTCCAAAACTGCCTGTATAAATATTTCTGTCAAATTTTTCTTTTCTATTTAGAAGTTGAATAGTACTAATTTTTGGACAACCAATGACTGAACCACCTGGCATTAAAGAAGATATTATATCATGGTTACTCATTTTATTTTTTATAACTCCCTTGATTGTCGTAACATAATGAAAAAGATCTCGATATTCCTCAACCTTTTTGAGTTTATCTATTTTTACAGATCCTGTTTTACAAATTTTAGACAGATCGTTTCTTTCCATATCAACAATCATATTATGTTCTTTGGTTTCTTTTTCATTTCTTCTAAAAAATGTGAGAGCTTTATTTTTATTTAAATGCTTTCTTTTTCTTAATGTTCCAGCAATAGGTTTACTTTTAATTGTGTTACCTTTTTTCAAAATAAGTGTCTCTGGTGAACAGCTTATGATATTATAGTCTTTTTCTTTGATAAGAAAACTTTCAGGCGATTCATTTATCTTCATTAGCTTCCAAAAAAGATCGATAGAATTAATATTACCTTTTTTCGAATAAGTTTGAGCTATTTTAATTTGATAAGTTTTTCCTTGTTTAATATTTTTAGAGAAATCATTAAATAGGTTAGAGTACTGCTTTAAAGATAAATTAAGATTAAACTTTTTATTTAACTTTAAGTATTTTTTCGTATTGATACTTATATTTTTAAAATTAGATTTAATACTTTTAATTGTTATTTTTTTACCAATACTAATTTTAGTTTGTGGCTTGTAAAATACGCCGCTATGAAAATTTTTAGATCGCTGTTTTGGAAACTTTATTCCTATATTTTCACAAAGAAGTTTATAGCCAAAGAAACCAACATAACAATTCAATTCTTCAATCTTAGATTTTTTTGATTTAGATTGTATATTAAGAAAATATTTTAGATTTTTATTATTAATAATAATTCTTTTAGAAAAATCAGTATAGATGTCATAACCCTTATCAGTTTTATAAATTATAAGAGGTTTATCTGATTGATATAACCTATTTAGATATTCTTTATTGTTCAACACTTGATTCTATTATAATTAGGATACTTATATGAAAAGTTTTTTTACTAAAATATTCTTTTTTTGCTTAACAGTCACATGGTCATTAGGTCTTTTTGCTCATGGAACTATCATTTTTCCAAATGTAGAACATGGTGATGGTTACATTGATGTTAAAATATATAACTCAAAAGAGAGCTTTTTGGATGAAGAATTAGCTATTGAGAGCGTTAGAAAAAGAGTGCAAAAGGGCGAGGTTGTTGTTCCTTTGAGTAAGATCCATGAAGGAAAAATAGCAATTGTTGCCTATCACGATGAAGATTCAGATGGAAAATTAAAGACTGGATTATTCTGGAGACCAAAAGAAGGTTTTGCCTTTAGTAATAATTATCAGCCAAAAGGTCCCCCATCATTTGAAAAAGCTGCAATCATTTTAGTTCATGGCGAACCCGTGGTAATAGAACTTAATTATTAAAAATTATATTGATGTCATTACAGTTACAAAACACATTAAGTGGTAAAAAAGAATTTTTTAAACCAGTTAATCCAGATCATGTAAGAATATATGCGTGCGGTCCAACTGTTTACAATTTTGCGCACATAGGCAATGCGCGTATGGCAGTTGTAAATGATTTATTAGTCCGTGTATTAAAAACACAATTTAACAAAGTAACCTATGTTTCTAATATCACTGATATTGATGACAAGATTATAGAAGCTTCTAAACAAACAGGTGAGGATATAAGTGTTATCACAAATAAATATACAGAGATTTACAATAATGACATGAGTGCACTCGGTGTTAATCTTCCTGATATTCAACCAAGAGCAACTGATCATATTAAAGAAATGATCGAATTAATAAAAAGATTAATTGATCATAATAAAGCTTATGAAAAAGAGGGTCATGTTTTATTTCATGTACCTAGTTTTGATAATTATGGAATTCTTTCAAAAAGAAATAGAGATGAACAAATAGCTGGAAGCCGTGTTGAAGTGGCACCATTCAAAAAAGATCCTGCAGATTTTATTTTATGGAAACCATCTCCTTCACCATTACCTGGGTGGGATTCACCTTGGGGATTTGGAAGACCAGGATGGCATTTAGAATGCTCCGTTATGTCAGAAAAATCATTAGGTCTTCCTTTTGATATCCATAGCGGTGGTATTGACTTGGTGTTTCCTCATCATGAAAATGAAATAGCACAAAGTTGTTCCATATCAGAAAATAAAAATCCTAAAGATTTTGCAACTTATTGGTTTCATAATGGATTTGTTAATGTTGAGGGAGAAAAAATGTCAAAGTCAATTGGCAATATTAAGCTCGTTCATGATCTCAATAAAAAATACAAGGGAGAGGTTTTGCGATTAACATTGTTATCAGCTCATTACAAACAACCATTGAACTGGACAGAAGAAATCATTGAACAAAACAGCAAAATGATAGATCGACTTTATAGAGTTTTATTAGAACTATCAGAAGTTGAAGCAGATTTTAAGTTACCTTCTGATTCTATAATGGAATCATTTTTAGATGATTTGAATACGCCTAAAGTTATTGCAAAACTTAATGAAGAGGCAAATGATGCTTCATCTGCATCAGATGAAAGAAAAAAAGAAATAAAAAATAATCTTCTTTCTGCAGGTAAAATATTAGGTATTCTTGAAGATGATCCAGGAAATTGGTTAGGTTATAATCAAAAAGATACTGAAAATGCCGAAGAAATTGAAAGGTTGATAAATGAACGTAATGAAGCTAGACGCAGTAAAAATTTTAATTTGGCAGATACTATTAGGGACACATTAAAAGATAAAGGCATAGAAATAGAAGATACTAATAAAGGAACGATTTGGCGGAAATCTAGATGAGTGAAAAGATAACAATTACATTTCCAGATGGAAATAAAAAGGAAGTTGATAAGGGCATCAATGGTCTTGAATTGGCATCACAAATTTCTAAATCTCTTGCCAAAGAATCAGTTGCTATAAAAATTAATAGTGAGATAAAAGATATTAGTTTACCTATTAATAGTGATGCATCTGTAGCGATTTTAAAAAGAGAGAGCGAGGAAGCACTTGAATTAATTCGACATGATTGTGCTCATGTAATGGCAGAAGCTGTCCAAGAATTATTCCCTGGAACACAAGTTACAATTGGTCCAGCAATTGAAAATGGTTTCTATTATGATTTTGCAAGAGATGAACCTTTTACTGTTGCTGATCTTCCAAAAATTGAAAAGAAGATGCATGATATCATTCAAAGAAATAAAAATTTTATAAGAGAGGTATGGTCTAAAGAAGAATCAATAAAACATTTTAAAGATAAAGGTGAAAACTACAAAGTTGAATTAATTAATGATCTACCTGATAATGAGGAAATAAGTATTTATAAACAAGGTGATTGGTTAGACTTATGCAGAGGTCCTCATATGGTTTCAACAAAACAAATTGGTAAAGCATTTAAATTAATGAAAGTTGCTGGTGCTTACTGGCGAGGTGATTCATCTAATGCGATGCTAACAAGAATTTATGGAACAGCTTGGGCAACAGAAAAAGATCTTGAACAACACCTTTTACAAATTGAAGAAGCGGAAAAAAGAGATCACCGAAAACTAGGGAGAGAAATGGATTTATTTCATTTTCAGGAAGAGGCTCCTGGAGCGGTTTTTTGGCATCCTAAGGGTTGGACATTATTCCAATCGTTAATAAATTATATGCGAAATAGACAAGACAAGGCAGGGTATGTAGAAACTAATACGCCTGACATGATGGATAAATCTCTATGGGAAATGTCTGGTCACTGGGATAAATTTAGTGACATGATGTTTAGGACTGAAGCCAAAGACGATAAAATTTATGCTATCAAACCAATGAATTGTCCTGGCGCTGTAGAAATTTTTAAACAAGGATTAAAAAGTTATAGAGACTTACCATTTCTATTATCTGAGTTTGGAAAAGTACATCGTTATGAACCATCAGGTGCTCTTCATGGATTAATGAGGGTGAGAGCATTCACACAAGATGATGCACATATATTTTGTACAGAAGATCAAATTACACAAGAAAGTAAAACGGTATGTGATTTGATACTTAGTATCTATAAGGACTTTGGTTTTGATAATGTTAGAATTAAATTTTCTGATCGTCCTGAAAAACGTGTGGGAGATGATGCTATTTGGGATAAAGCTGAGGCTGCATTAATGCAAGCCATGGAAGCAACAGGTCTTGAGTACACACTCAACCCAGGAGAAGGTGCATTTTACGGTCCAAAATTAGAGTTTGTTTTACGTGATGCAATTGGTAGAGACTGGCAATGTGGAACACTGCAAGTAGATTTAAATTTACCTGGAAGATTGGGAGCTACTTATATTGGAGAAGATGGAAATAAAAAAATACCAGTCATGTTGCATAGAGCTCTATTCGGTTCCTTAGAGAGATTCACCGGCATTCTAATTGAACATTATGCGGGCCATCTTCCGTTTTGGCTTTCACCATTGCAAGCTGTAGTTGCTACAATTACATCAGATACTGATGAGTATGCTTATGTGGTACAAAAAGCATTAATATCTAAAGGAATTAGAGCCGAAATAGATACACGTAATGAAAAAATTGGTTATAAAATACGTGAACACAGTAATAGTAAGGTGCCAGCAATTATCGCTGTTGGAAAAAAAGAAGCTCAAGATAAAACAGTATCTGTTAGAAGAATTGGATCGTCTGAAACAAAAACCTTTAAATTAGAAGATATTGTTACTAGTTTATCTAAAGAAGCAAAATCGCCAATAGAGTAAAAAATGAATAACATACAAGGTAAGTTTCCAAGTACAAGACTTAGACGTAACAGAATGAAAGAATTCTCTCGCCGTTTAGTTGCTGAAAATACACTTAGTGTTAATGATTTAATCTTGCCTCTATTTGTATGCGAAGGAAACAAGGTTGATGATCCTATTAATTCGATGCCTGGTGTAAGCAGATACTCTATTGATAAACTTTTAAGCAAAGTAGAAAAAGCTGTTAAATTTAATATTCCTGCTATTGCAATTTTTCCGCAAATTGAAAGTGGTCTTAAAAATTCTGAGGGAAGTTTAGCTGTAGATGAAAACAACTTGGTTTGCAGATCTATTAAAAGTATCAAAAAAGATTTTCCAAATATTGGTATCTTATGTGATGTTGCGTTAGATCCTTTTACGGACCATGGGCATGATGGTTTAGTTATAAATAATAAAATAGATAATGATAAAACTTTGGAGGTTTTGGAACAACAAGCTCTAATCCAAGCGAATGCTGGTTGTGATGTAATCGCCCCTTCGGATATGATGGATGGAAGAGTTGGAAGAATAAGAACTGCATTAGATTCAAACAATTTAACAGATACCCTTATTCTCTCTTATGCTGCAAAATATGCTTCAGGTTTTTATGGACCTTTTAGAGATGCTATAAGTTCTGGTTCTAATTTAGGGAAAGATGGTAAATTAACTTATCAAATGGATCCATCAAACAGTGATGAAGCTATTAGAGAAGTTGGATTAGATATAAGTGAAGGTGCAGATATGGTAATGGTTAAGCCTGGTATGCCTTATCTTGATATTATTTCTAGAATAAAATCAGAATTTAAAGTTCCAACTTTTGCCTACCAAGTATCTGGTGAATATTCGATGATAAAAGAGTCAATTAATAAGGGTTGGCTAAATGAAAAAGTTGTAATGGAATCTCTTTTGTCTTTTAAAAGAGCTGGAGCAAATGGTATACTGACTTACTTTGCATTAGAAGCTGCTGAAAAATTAAAAAATGAATAACATTCAATTTGAAAAAAGAAAGTCTATAGAACAAGTTGAGGAGTCAAACGAGCTTGCTCCAAAATTTGATTCAAATGGTCTAATACCAGTTGTAACAACAGATTTTTCATCTGGCGAACTACTTATGCAGGGTTATATGAATGAAGAAGCTTTTAAAAAAACTATAAGTTTGGGCGAAGCAGTTTATTTTTCTAGAAGTAGAAATACCCTTTGGCATAAGGGTAAAACAAGTGGATTAACTCAGAAGATAAAAGAAATAAGAATTGATGATGATCAAGATTGTGTTTGGTTAAGGGTTGATGTCAAAGGTGGTGCTAGCTGTCATGTAGGATATAGATCATGTTTTTATAGAAGTATACCTTTGGATAATTCTAGCTCTAAAGTTGTTCTTAAATTTGAAGAAAAAGAAAAAGTTTTTGATCCTGAAGAAGTATACAAAGGTGCCGCAAATCCCACTAAACTATAATGTCAGATAAATTAAAGTTTATTGAAACTAGTAAACTTCCAACAGATATTGGAGAGTTCACTGTACATGCCTTTACAGATGAAAATGAATCTAAAGATCATTTAGCAATATGTATGGGTGACTTGCTTACTAATGAGCCAGTTTTATCAAGAATTCATTCGCAATGTATTACAGGAGAGTCTTTTTTTAGTATGAGATGTGATTGTAGATTCCAACTAACTGAATCATTAAAACAAATTGCTCAGATTGGAAGAGGTGTTATTTTTTATCTTCAACAAGAAGGAAGGGGTATTGGTCTCTCAAATAAAATTAAAGCATATAGTTTACAAGACAAAGGACTAGATACTGTTGAAGCTAATCATCAATTAGGGTTCAAAGATGATGAAAGAACATATGAAAATATTGCTGGGATGGTAAAATATCTAGCAATCAAAGAATTAGATTTGATGACCAATAATCCAAAAAAAATAAAAGCGCTTGAAGATATGGGTATCAAAGTAAATCAAAGAGTTCCTATTTTCTCAAACACCAATAAGTATAATGAAAAATATATCTCAACTAAGAAAAGTAAACTTGGTCATTTAATTTAAGTGGAAGCAGATAATTTAATAAAAAAACTCCATATGATTAGTCACCCTGAAGGGGGACATTATGTTGAAAATTTTAAGAACGAAAATGTTAGTCAAATTTATTACTTATTAAAGAAGAATGAAAAATCGCATTGGCATCGATTAACAAAAAATGAAATATTACATTTTTATTCTGGAGATCCTCTAGAAGTTTTCACATCGAGTGACGGAGTTAATTATGAAGTTTTTTCTCTAGGGTCAGATCATAATTATATTTATACCGTAACAGCAAACACATGGTTTGCTATGAGATCTTCTGGTTCATTTAGTCTAATTGGATGCACTGTCGCACCTGCTTTCGAATTTAATGATTTTGAGCTTGCCCCTGCGACGTGGCGACCTGAAAAATTCAGAATTGACTTATAATTTTCACTTTTCTTTAATTTAAATTCTTTATATATTAGTAATATAAAACGGAGGTTCTAAATGGATGCAGAGAGTAAATGCCCAGTAATGCATGGAGCAATTACAAAAAATATGGGAGAGGGTACATCAAACCGCGAATGGTGGCCTAATCAACTTAACTTAAACATACTTCATCAACATGATCGTAAGTCTGATCCAATGGAAGTAGGATTTAACTACCGTGAAGAATTTAAAAAAATAGACTATGCTGCATTAAAAAAAGACCTCAATGATTTAATGACTGATTCACAAGATTGGTGGCCCGCTGATTATGGACACTATGGTGGTTTCTTTATTCGTATGACATGGCATGCTGCAGGGACTTATAGAACTGGAGATGGTCGTGGTGGTGGTGGAACAGGTGCACAACGTTTTGCTCCTTTAAATAGTTGGCCTGATAATGGAAACTTAGATAAGGCAAGAAGATTACTTTGGCCTATAAAGAAAAAGTATGGAAACAAAATTAGTTGGGCTGATCTATTTATACTAACAGGTAACGTTGCTATTGAATCTATGGGTGGAAAAACTTTTGGATTTAGTGGTGGAAGACCAGACATCTGGGCTCCAGAAGAAGATATTTATTGGGGAGTAGAAGAAGAATGGCTTCAAAACAAAAGATACACAGGTGATAGAATTTTAGACAACCCACTTGCAGCAGTACAAATGGGATTAATCTATGTTAACCCTGAAGGACCAGATGGAAAAGCAGATCCGCTTGCAAGTGCAAAAGACATTAGAGAAACTTTTGCAAGAATGGCAATGAACGATACTGAAACTGTGGCCTTAACTGCAGGAGGACATACTTTTGGAAAAGCACATGGTGCAGGTGATCCAGCTTTAGTTGGAGCTGAACCAGAAGGTGCCCCATTAGAACAAATGGGTTTAGGATGGAATAACTTACACGCTTCTGGTGTTGGAAGAGATGCAACAACAAGTGGTATTGAAGGTCCTTGGACAGCAAATCCTACACAGTGGGATAATGGATATTTTGATTTACTTCTTGGTTATGAATGGAAGTTAGTAAAAAGTCCTGCAGGAGCTCAAATCTGGCATGCAATTGATCAAAAAGAAGAGCATATGGCACCACAAGTTGATGATCCATCAATAAAAGTTCCAACAATGATGACGACTGCTGATATGGCAATGCGTGAGGATCCAGAATATAGAAAAGTTTCTGAAAAGTTTCACAAAGACCCAGAATATTTTGCAGATCAATTTGCAAGAGCTTGGTTTAAACTTCTTCATAGAGATATGGGGCCAAAGACAAGATACATAGGACCAGAAGTTCCAGAAGAAGAATTAATTTGGCAAGACCCTGTTCCGAAAGGCCACTCAAACTATGATATTGAAGCTGTTAAAGCTAAAATTATAAACAGTGGATTAACAACTCAAGAAATGGTTGAAACTGCTTGGGCAAGTGCTTCTACATTTAGAGGATCAGACATGAGAGGTGGAGCAAATGGTGCAAGAATTAGGCTTGCTCCTCAAAAAGATTGGGAGGTTAATAAACCTGAACAATTAAAAAAAGTTCTTGGTATTCTTGAACCAATTGCAAAAGACACAGGAGCTTCAATAGCTGATGTGATTGTGCTTGCAGGTAATGTGGGAGTCGAACAAGCTTCAGGAATGGAAGTTCCTTTCACACCTGGTAGAGGTGATACTACTCAGGACAAAACTGATATCGATTCTTTTGGTGTTCTTGAACCTGAGGCAGATGCTTTTCGTAATTATTTAAAAATGAATTATGATGTTACTGCTGAGGAATTAATGTTGGATAAGGCGCAACTATTAGGGTTAACTGCCCCTGAAATGACTGTGCTTGTTGGTGGTATGAGATCTATGGGTATTAGTTCAGATCAGCGAGGTTTATTTACAGAAACTGGTGGTAAACTTACTAACGATTTCTTTGATAAGCTTTTAGATATGGGTGTAAGCTGGAAACCTACTGGAAGTAATTCATATGAAGCAACTGATAAAATTACAGGTGAAAAGGTAAGAACAGCATCTAGAGTAGATCTTGTTTTTGGATCTAATTCTCAATTAAGAGCTATAGCAGAACTTTATGCAAGTGATGATAGTGAAGAAAAAATGAAAAAAGACTTCATTATAGCTTGGAATAAAGTAATGAATGCCGATCGTTTCGATCTAGAGCAATAAAAATAGTTTTAATTAGTTTAAAAGTGGAACTTTAAGTTCCACTTTTTTTATTTTGGCATATTTGTTGCACCTGTTTCTAAAGAAACAATTTTACCATTTTCAATTTTAAAAACAGACATTACTGCCTGAGTGTTACCATCACTAAACGTAACAAAAGCATGAAGAACGGCTATCTCGTCATTCTCATATACAATTCTATCTTTATCAGAATTAATATCATCTGACATAGCCCAACTAACTACATCAGATTTTGATAAAACGTTTCCAGATGCATGCATTGTGAATTTAAAATCATCATGCAAGATATCGTTCATTTCATCTTCATTTTTATCATTCATGGCTTTTTGGTATCTTTCCATTAAACTCATATCTTTTTCCTTTCTTAACTAACCTGAAAAATTCGTGACTGCTTCAGAAGTCATCGGTGTCATTACTGTAGTTTCCACCATAGCACCAGCTTCAATTCTTCTTTGTGTTAATTCTTCATCATTTTTAAAACCCATCATACCCTCGGGTGTAGCAAAATCTAAAATAACAGTTAACTTGTTATCATTATCTTTTTCTGTTGCTGCAAATATACAAGTCATTCCATGCTCTTTAAGTTTATTACCATTTGCAAGAAGCATTTGTTTCCATGGTCCAAAACCATTTTTTAAATCTTGTGTTAATTTAACTAACATATTAACTCCTTTTTTTATTAACTATATAGGTTTCAAAAGACTAAAAATTATTAAAATGAAATAATAATTATCTTTCTTTAATATAAGGTTGGCCGATTGCGTTTGGCGCAATAGCTTTACCAACAAAACCTGCAAGTAATACAACTGTCAATATGTATGGTATCGCTTGTATTAACTGAACAGGTATCTCTCCTATAGCTGGTAGCTCAACACCTTGTAATCTAATTTGAAGTGCATCTGTGAAACCAAATAATAAACATGCGATCAAAGCTGTTTTGGGATGCCACTTTCCAAAAATCATTGCAGCTAATGCTAAGTAACCTCTGCCAGCAGACATCTCTCTAAAAAAATTGGCATTAACTGCAGTTGATAAATGAGCACCGGCAAAAGCAATTAGTACACCATTAACGGCAAGGGCCTTATACCTCATAGCAAAAACATTAATGCCAGCAGTATCCACAGCGCTTGGGTTTTCACCTACAGCTCGTAGACGTAAACCAAAGCTAGTTTTAAATACAATCCAGAAAACAATTGGGACTGATAAATAAGCTAAATAAACAAATACATAATGGCCGCTTAAAATATCACTATAAAGTGTTCCAATAATTGGGATATCTCTTACAGAGTCTGCAAAAGGTAAATTGATTTCTAGAAAACGTTGATCTTCATTTAATGTTGGTGTCAGACCTGCTTGCCCAAACCACGCAGCTGCTAAAGCTGTTGTTAAACCAATAATTAAAATATTTATAGCAACGCATGATACTACTTGATCACCTTTATGTGTTACTGATGCAAAACCATGTAACATTGATAAACAAACACATACTATAATAGCTAATAATAACCCAAGCCACGGATTGCCTAAATAATAAGAACCTACAGCTGCAACAAAAGCTGCCATAAGCATTTTGCCTTCTAAACTAAAATCAATTACACCTGAACGTTCAGCAAAAATACCCGCCATGGCAGCAAAAACTAAAGGGGTTGATATTCTTAATGTAGAATTAATTAAAGAAGCAATGTCAGACAAAAATTCCATTATGCATTTACCTCTGTATTAAGTCTTCTTACAAAAAAACTTTCAATTTGTGGTCTGAATAAGTTTTCTAACGCTCCGCTAAATAAAATTATCAAGCCTTGAACAGCAACAAACATGTATCTAGTGATATTAGGCATCTCAAATGTTACTTCTGAACCGCCTTGGTACAAAATTCCAAATAAGAATGCAGCGGGTAAAATTCCAATTGGATGATTTCTACCCATCAAAGCTACGGCGATTCCAGTAAAACCATATCCAGCTGGAAAACCGGCTTGTATTTTGTGACTTACTCCAAGAATTTCATTAACACCAAGCAACCCTGCTAGACCTCCTGAAATACACATAGCTATAATTATATTTTTGTGGGGGGATATACCTGCATAGATCGCTGCCTGAGTATTGTGACCAACAGCTCGCATCTCATAACCCCATTTTGTTTTCCATACTAAAAACCAAACAAAGAATAAAGAAGCAATAGATAATAAAAAAGTAAGATTAAGAGGAGAATACCTTATCTTTATGCCAAGGATACCAGAAAATGCTTCAAAACTGGGAAGCCAGATTGCTTCAGGTAGTTTAACAGTATGTGGGGCCATCTGATTGGTATCTCTAATTACATCTACTAGTAAAAAAATCATTAATGAAGAGGCTATAAAATTGAACATGATTG
>CACNCW010000022.1 GCA_902619055.1 uncultured Alphaproteobacteria bacterium | reverse complement strand
GAAAAACAACTTGAATATCTTTTCTTAAATCTAAAACCTCTTTTTTACTTAACTTATTTAAATTTTTTTTATTTATTATTATTTCTCCTCTAGATTGAATTAATTTTAGAATTGCCAAAATAAGTGAAGTTTTTCCTGAACCAGATTCACCCACAATTCCAATAGTTTCTCCAATTTTTAAATTAAAGCTAACATTGTTAATTGCTTTTACATGATCAATTGTTCTTTTAAGCAATCCTTTTTTTATGGGATACCAAACGTTTAGATCCTTAATTTTAATTATTGATTCATTTTTTTGATTGCTATTTTCTTTAATATAACTTTGATTGGATACTAATTCTTTAGTATATTCATTTTTAGGATTGTTAAATATTTTTTCTTTTGTCCCAAATTCAATTACTTTACCATTTTTCATAACATATATGTAATCTGATAATTTTTTCACAACAGAGAGATCATGGCTTATAAAAATCATAGACATACCCATTTTTTTTTGAATATTTTGCAGTAACTCTAAGATTTGTAACTGTATTGTTACATCTAAAGCTGTAGTTGGTTCATCAGCTATTAACAAATCTGGTTCATTTGCAATACTCATTGCAATCATAGCTCTTTGTCTCTGTCCCCCAGATAATTCATATGGATATATTTTTGGTCTTGATGAAATATCACTAAGTCCAACTTCATTTAGTAATTTCATAGTTCTTTTTTTTGATTCTTTTTTACTTAATATATTATGCGTTGTAATAATTTCTTCAATTTGCTTATTTATTGTATGCAGAGGGTTTAAACTTGTCATTGGCTCTTGAAATATTGTTGAAATTTTATTTCCTCTTATATTTTGGATTTCTTTTTGAGTTAAATTTAATAAATTTTTATTATTATACTCTATTTTTCCAGTCTTAATGCTAGCCCCATTTGGTAATAATTTTAATATGCTTAAAGCTGATAATGTTTTACCTGACCCAGATTCCCCAACTATTGCTGTAGTTTTACCTTTTACTACATCAATATTTACATTTTTAACTACATCAGTATATTTATTGAACGCTATACTTAAGTTACTTATTGATATTATTTTCTCCATTTTAATTAAAAGTCTTTCTTGGATCCAATGAGTCTCTTATCGCTTCACCAACAAATACTAAAAGACCTAACATTAAACCTAAAGTTAAGAAACTCGTAATTCCAAGCCAAGGAGCCTGTAAATTATTTCTTCCTTGGTTAACCATTTCCCCCAAGGATGCAGATCCTGGTGGTAACCCAAAACCTAAAAAATCAAGACCAGATAATGCTGTGACTGAAGCACTTAAACTAAACGGAAGAAAAGTAACGGTAGCTATAGTTGCATTAGGTAACATATGTCTAATCATTATTTTTATATTTGAAACGCCTAATGCTTTTGCAGCTCTTATATAGTCAAAATTTCTTGCTCGTAAAAATTCTGCACGAACTACACCAACATAACCCATCCAACTAAAAAGCAATAAGATAATCAAAAGCCACCAAAAATTTGGCTGAATTACACTAGCTAAAATTATTAAGACATATAAGGTTGGAATTGCTGACCACACTTCCATAAATCTTTGGAAGAATAAATCAGTCTTTCCACCAAAATAACCTTGTATTGCTCCTGCAGAAACTCCTATAACCATTGAAAAAAACGTTAAAGTAAATCCAAACAATACTGATATTCGAAAACCATAAATTAATCTTGATAGTACATCTCTTGCTTGATCATCAGTACCAAGCCAATTTTTATTTGAAGGTGGTGAAGGAGCTGGAGCAGATAAATCTCTTATTATAGTATTATATGAATATGGAATTATAGGCATAATCATCCATCCATTTTCCTCAATTAAGTTTTTAACATAAGGATCTTTATAATCTGCCTCTGTTTCAAAATCTCCTCCAAATGTTGTTTCTGAATAAAAAGAAAATATTGGATAATAAAAGTTTGAGTTATATTTCACTAATAAAGGTTTTTCATTTGCAATAAAATTAGCAAACAAGGAAATAATAAATAAAAAACTGAATATCCAAAAAGAATAATAACCTCTTTTGTTGTTCTTAAAATTATTTAGTCTTCTTTGATTTAATTTTGATAATTTGTTCATTGTCTTGATTCAAAATCTATTCGTGGATCAATAATTGAGTACATAAAATCGCCAATTATTCCCATAACCAAACCGAGTAGTGAGAAAAAATAAAGTGTTGCAAATATGACTGGATAATCTCTTGTCAGAGCAGCTTCGTATCCTAATAAACCTAAACCATCTAAAGAAAAAATAACCTCAATGAACAGAGAACTTGAAAAAAGAATTCCAATAAATGCTGAGGGAAAACCAGCAATTACTATTAACATTGCATTTCTAAATACATGACCATAAAGTATCTTTCTTTCAGTTAAACCTTTAGACCGTGCTGTAATTACATATTGTTGATTTACTTGATCAAGAAATGAATTTTTTGTTAAAAAAGTCAATCCAGCAAATCCACTAACAAGCATCGCAGTTAGAGGTAGTGCTAAATGCCAGAAGTAATCTATCATTTTTTGAAACATTGTTAACTCGTCAAAATTTTCAGAAAATAAACCTCTTAGAGGAAAAATATCATAAAACCTTCCTCCTGCAAAAAATACTATTAGTATTACAGCAAATAAAAAATTTGGAATTGCATAACCAATTGTTACAATTGAACTTGATACTATATCAAACTTTGATCCATCCTTTATCGCTTTTCTTATACCGAGGGGAATAGATATTAAATATACTAATAAAGTTGTCCATAAACCAAGTGATATTGAAACTGGCATTTTATCTAAAACGATAGAGGTAACTTTTTGATCTCTAAAAAAACTTTCTCCAAAATCAAAAGTTATATAATCATTTAACATTTTCATGAAACGTTGATGTGCTGGTTTGTCCATTCCATACATCTTTTCTATTTCTTTTATAACATCTGGATCGAGGCCTTGTGCTCCTCTATACTTACTATCATTAACTGATGTAGAATTATCTCGATTAAACTCTAAAGTTTCACCTTCACCACCACCAGAAAATCTAGCTGTTGACTCAACAGCTGTACCAGTCATTTGTGCAATCATTTGCTCTACAGGGCCTCCTGGAACAATTTGAATGATTGCAAAATTTATAACCATTATTCCAAAAAGTGTTGGGATAATTAAAAGAAGTCTTTTTATTAAGTAAGCACCCATATTGTGCTATTTTATATTATTTCTAATAAACTTTAATAATTAGTTTGATGTTCTATTTGATTGGATTGTTTCAAATTTATTCTGATTAATCCACCATGTATCGAAGCCTAAAGAATATTTTGGTTTTAATTTTGGTTGATCAAAAAAATCCCAATATAGAACTCTGTATGAGGAGATGTGCCATTGTGGAATAACGTAATAATTCCATAGAAGAACTCGATCTAGAGCTTTGGTTATTGTAATTAATTCATCTCTATCACTAGCATTAATTAGACTTTCAATTAATCCATCTACAGCATAATTTTTTATACCAACAACATTTCTAGAGCCATCAGTATCTGCTGCATCAGAGCCCCAAAAATTTCTTTGCTCGTTACCTGGAGATAAAGATTGACCAAAAGTTTGCACAACCATATCAAAATCAAATGTTTCCATTCTTTTTTGATATTGTGCACTATCAATTGTTCTTACTTCGGCAATTATTCCTAATTTTTCAAGATTATCTTTAAATGGGAAAACTATTCTTTCAAAAGCTGGTGACCGTAATAAGATTTCAAATTCAAAAGGTTCTTTTGTACTAGAATGTAGAAGTTTACCATCAACTAATTCCCATCCGGATTCTTCTAATAGTTTGGAAGCTTCTTGCAATTGCATCCTCATATAACCGGAACCATCTGTAACTGGATTTGTATATTCTTCTGTAAATATTTCTTTTGGCAATACATCAAAATATGGATTTAAATAATTTAATTCTTCTTTTGAAGGAAGACCAGAGGAAGCAAGTTCTGAATTTTCAAAAAAGCTATCTGTTCTTTTATATGCATCAAAGAATAAATTTTTGTTAGACCATTCAAAGTCAAAAGCATAGGAAAGAGCCTTTCTTACTCTTCTATCTTTAAATTTATCTTTTCTAATATTAAATGCAAAACCTTGCATGCCCTGTGGATTTTCATGACTTATTAATTCTTTTTTAATTAAGCCTTCATTCACAGCGTTTATATCGTATGCAGTTGCCCATTCTTTTGATGAATTTTCAGAGAAGAAATCAATCTCACCAGATTTAAAAGCTTCTCTTTCAATACCTCTGTCTTTGTAATAATCATATCTAATTGTGCCGAAGTTATCTTTCCCAATTTTAATTGGTATTGATGCATTAAAACCCCAATAATTTTGATCTAGTTCGTAAGTAATTGATCTTCCACTATCAAATGATTTAATTTTATATGGACCACTTCCAATTGGTATTTCCAGAGATGTTTCTTCAAAGTTTTTATTTTCCCAATAATGTTTTGGAAGAACAGGTAATTGACCAACAATTAATACTAATTCTTTATTCGTGTTTGTTGTAAAATTAAATCTAACTTTATTTTCTTGTTCTTTAATTACTTCTTTTACATCTCCATAGTAGTATTTATAAAATGGGTGCCCTTTTTCCATTAGGGTATTAAATGTCCAAACAACATCGTCAGCTGTAATTCTTTTTCCATCATGCCAATACGCTTCGTTTCTTAATGTAAATAAAACCCAAGATCTATCATCTGGCCATTCAATCGTTTCTGCCAATAATCCGTATTCTGTAAATGCTTCATCACTTGATCCCGTTGTTAATGTTTCATACAATCCTCCAATTCCGGCTGCCGAGGTACCTTTCAAAATAAATGGATTGAAACTATCATAGGTTCCAATAGCACTTCTTACTATTGATCCACCCTTTATTGAATTTGGATTAATGTATTCAACATTTTCAAAATCTTTTGAGTATTTTGGATCACCATGCATTGCAATTGCATGTGATATATTAGTATTTGCTTGTGCTTTTAATTGAAAAATTAGAGTAAACGTAAAGATCAAAGTGAGTATTTTCATACTTGTAATATATGTCGATTTATTAAAAATTAAAATAAATTTTAGTTTATTAATTTAATTATTTCATCATGAAGAGAGCTTGTACTGGAAGCAACTAAACTGCCATCTGAGTCTAGCGATATATCTTGTCCAAACTTATCCGTAATTACTCCACCAGCTCCTTCAATTACATTTACAAGAGCCATATAATCATGAGCTTTTAATGTATCTTCTAAAACAATATCAATTAAACCTGAGGCTAACATCCCGTACATATAACAATCACCACCCAGTCTATAATATCTTGATTTTTCTTTTAGTAATTCTAATCCTTTTCTGATTTGGGGTTCATCAAAATATAATCCAGATGTAAAAAGATAGGCATCTTTAATTTGTTTAATTGCACTAGTTTGAACATCTGTTCCATTACATTTTGTCTTTTGATTTTTTACTCCTATCCATCGCTCATTGTGTGCTGGACAATTAATAATTCCTAAAATTGGTTTTTTGTTATGAAGTAATGCAATTAAATTACCAAAATCTTTATGTCCAGCTATATAACTTCTTGTTCCATCTATAGGATCTAATACCCATAAAAACTCAGAGTCTATTTTTTCATTTTCATACTCTTCACCTAAAATTCCATGATCAGGATATTCTTTTCTTATTTTCTCTCTTAATACTTGTTCTGTTTCTTTATCTGCTAGAGTTACAGGACTTTCATCCTCCTTAATTTCTATCTCAATTTTGTTTCTAAAATAATGCATTGCAGTTTTAGATGCATCATCAGCTAAAGAGTTTGCAAATTTTGAAAACTCTTCTGTATCTAAGATCATTACTTTAGTTTATGGAAGTGGTGCTGGATTATCTGAGTGTTCTCTTAGAAAATAAACTAAGTCTGCTCTATCTTTTACTTTTTTCAAACCTGCAAAGTTCATTTTTGTACCTTTTATATATTTTTTGGGTTTATATAAAAATTCTGCTAATTCTTCATATCCCCATTCTCCACCGTATTCAGCTAAAGCTTTAGAGTACGCAAAACCTTCAACATTTGCTTTTGGTCTATTTATAATGTTCCATAAGTGTGGACCTACTTTATTTGCGCTACCTTTTTCGTAATTATGGCACGTAGCACATTTTTTGAATAATTTTTCTCCATTATCGACAGAAGCACTTGCTAATAACATTGAAATTGGCTCTATTACTTCTTCTTTTTTTTCTACTACTCCAAAGCCAGTAGAATCCTCAGGAACATCTATTTTATAAGCTGTTTCTTTTTTTTCATCATGATCAATATCAATGACTAAATCTCCAAAATGCCCGATAAGGGTAACAATTAAGACTGCTAATATAATAGATGCTAAAATTTTATTAACTTCAAGCCCAGACATGTATAAGTACATATACAGATTTTTTAGAAGAAAGAATATATTTGTCGTAAGTATGAAATTTAAATTCTCTTGCTTAATTGTCGCATAAATTATGAAAAATGTTGTAATTATACCTTCACGAATGGCTTCCACTAGACTGCCGGGCAAACCATTAATGGCTATAGATGGTATTCCAATGATACAACGAGTATGGCAACAAGCAATTAAGTCAAATATTGGAGAAGTGTTTGTTGCTTGTTCTGAAATTGAAGTTCATGATTTAATCGTAAGTAATGGTGGCAAAGCCATAATGACAGATCCAAATCTCCCCTCTGGAACTGATAGAGTTCACTCCGCTTTTTTAAAGATAAAAAATAACAAAGACATTGATGTAATAATCAATCTACAAGGTGATATGCCTCTTATTAATCCAGAACATATTCTTAAAGTCATTGACCCATTAAAAAGAAATTTTACTATTGGAACACTTGCAACAAAATTAAATGATAATCAATTAAATAATCCCAATGTAACAAAAGTTGAAGTTGATTTTAAAAAAAATGAAACAGCGCAGGCGTTAAGTTTTTATAGAGAAGTTACGATAGAAAATAAAAACTTATATCATCATGTTGGTATCTATAGTTATACTGCAGATTCAATTAATACATTTATCAATCTGCCTAAGTCAAAAAATGAAATAGATCTAAGCTTAGAACAAATGAGAGCTATGGATTCTAATATTCCAATTGGAGTTACATATGTTCCCGAAGTTCCAATGAGTGTAGATACAAAAGAGGATTTAATAAATATTGAAACTAATATAAGAGAGCACAATGATAAAAGTTGATAGTTTTTCATTTCAAGGTGTAAATGGTGCTTATAGTGAACAAGCTGGAAAAAATATATTTCCAAACGCTACAAGTATACCGTGTGCAACTTTTGAAGATATGTTTGAACATGTTAGAACAGGAAAATCAGAAGCAGCAATGGTTCCAATAGAAAACTCTCTTGCAGGAAGAGTAGCGGATACTCAAAGATTGATACCCGACTCTGATTTAAAAATAACTTCTGAATATTTTCTTGAAGTTAATCATAACTTACTTGGAATTAGAGGTGCAAAAATTTCAGATATTAAAAGAATAAGAAGTCATGAACAGGGAATTGCCCAATGTCGAAACAAAATTTTAAAATTAGATAAGCAAATGATTGTTGAAGCTGATACAGCCGGATCCGCTAAATTAATTGCAGAGTTAAATAATATTGAAGATGGAGCTATTGCATCTGAATTTGCTGCCAATATATATGATCTTGATATTTTGGAAAAAAATTTTCAAGATACTCAAAATAACGTAACTCGATTTCTTGTTATGCAAAAAAATTTATTAGATATAAATCCAGAAACAAAGGATATCATTACAACATTAGTATTTACAGTTAGAAGTATTCCAGCAGTTTTGTATAAATGTCTTGGTGGATTTGCTAGTAATGGTGTTAATATAACCAAGCTTGAGAGTTACATTCACCCACAGGGTTTTGATGTTGCACAATTTTATATAGATTTTGAGGGACATCCTGAGAATACATCTGTAAAATTAGCATTAGAAGAGATGAAATTTTTTTGTAAGAAGATAGAAATCCTTGGAGTATATGAGAAATCTTCATTCAGGAAAAAATAGGATTTTTTAAAAAGTCTATTTATATTTTATTTACATTAATGTTATATTGCTACAGGGAGGATTGAGGGCAAATAAATTGCTAATCCAGTCAGATCTGAAAAGAAGCAGCTGTAACAATCTTGTTTGGGTCTCAACTCCTTCCATTAATTATAATGACAGAAGAAAAAGAATATAAAGTTTTAGCTAGAAAATACAGACCGCAAAAATTTGAAGATTTAATTGGTCAAGAATTATTAGTAAAAATTTTATCAAACGCTATTAATAATGACCGGCTTGCTCACGCATATATTCTAACAGGTGTCAGAGGTGTTGGAAAAACTACCACTGCTAGACTTATAGCGATGAGTATTAATTGTAAGAATAGAGATAAAAAAAATTGTGAACCATGTGGAAATTGTGATTCGTGCAAATCAACAACTTCCGACAGTAATCTTGATGTGATTGAGATTGATGCAGCTTCTAATACTGGCGTTGATGACATTAGAGAGATTATTGATAATGTAAAATATAAACCTGTTATTGGTGATTATAAAATATTTATAATTGATGAAGTTCATATGCTTTCAAAAAGTGCATTTAATGCGCTGCTTAAAACTTTAGAAGAACCACCAGAACATGTTAAATTTATTTTTGCCACAACAGAAATAAAAAAAGTACCAATAACTGTTCTATCAAGGTGTCAGAGATTTGATTTACATAGAATAGAGAATAAAATTTTATCAGATCATTTACTTAAAATTTCCAAACTAGAAAATATTGCTATAGATTTAGATGCTATTTCTCTACTTGTAAGATCAGCAGATGGATCTGTAAGAGATGGTCTTAGTTTATTAGATCAAGCAATAACTAGTCCAAATGAAAAAGTTGACTCACAAACTGTAATAAGCATGCTTGGATTAGCTGATAGAGAAAAAATATTTAACTTAATTGAAATTATTTTAGAAGGAGATGCCCTTGGCGCAATTAATAAGTATAAAGAGTTGTATGAGTTAGGTGCAGATATAGCAATGATATTTGATGAACTATTGAACGTAGTACATTTCCTTGTCCAAATAAAGGTAGCACCAGATTTAAAAGATGACATCTATATTCCTGAATTTGAAAGAAATAAGGGAGCTGAATTGTCAACAAAAATGACATTAAATAATCTGAATATTATTTGGCAAATTTTATTCAAAGGGTATCAAGAATTACAAAATAGCTCTCATTTATACCAACATGGAGAAATGATTATTTTAAGAATTATTTATTTACATGATGGTCCAAGCCCAGAAGATCTAATTAAAAAAATGGACAACGAAGTAGTAAAAAAAGAACCCTTAGAAAAAAATCTTGAAATACAAAATGAATCTAATGAAAGTAACAAAGTTCTAAACTTTAATGAAAATAAAAAAGAAATTTTACCAAAAGAAAATGTAAATATAAAACATGTTCAAGACTTTAGACATTTTGTCGATATGTTTTTTAAAAATAGAGAAGGATTACTTCACACTAAGTTATACAATGATGTGAAGTTAATCTCTTTTAAAGAAGGAGCAGTTACCCTAAACACATCTAAAATTAATGACACTGCCTTCAATAGAACTGTTGCGAAATTAATCTCTAAATGGACTGGAAGAATATGGCAGATACATTCATCTACAAGCAATCTTGGAAAAAGTTTGCATGATGAAGATATTATTAACCAACAAAAAGAAATTGAAATAATGAAAAATCATCCAGAAGTAAAAAAAATATTAAAAGAATTCCCTGAAAGTAAAATTCACGCTATTACAGAACTCGGTGAAATAAATGATGATGACACAGATATAAATCAACCAAAGATGAAAAAGGAGAAATAATGGTTAATTTAGGTAATATGATGAAGCAAGCTCAACAGTTGCAAAAGAAAATGGCTGAAGCACAGAATAAATTAAATGATATTGAAGTTGAAGGTACTTCTGGAGGAGGTCTTATTAAAGTAACAGCTACAGCAAAAGGTATTTTCAAAAGAATTTCAATTGATGATAGCTTGATTAAACAAGATGAGAAAGAAATACTTGAAGATCTGATCGTCGCTGCAATAAATGATGCCAAAGAAAAAGGAGAAGCTGCAGCCCAAGAAGAAATGAAAAATCTCACAGGTGGTCTACCATTACCTCCAGGAATGAAACTTCCTTTCTAAAAATGGAGCAATCCCCAATAGATAAATTAATAAATGATATTTCAAAACTTCCAGGATTAGGAAGAAGATCGGCTCAAAGAATTGCTCTTTTTTTATTAAAAAATAAAGATAAAAATTTATCTCCTTTAATTGAGAGTTTAAACTTATCTTATAATAAAATTATTGAGTGTTTAGAATGTGGAAATATAGACATGGTAAATCCATGCAATATTTGTGCAAATCCTAAAAGAGATAAAGCAACAATTTGTGTTGTTGAGGATGTGTCAGATTTGTGGACATTAGAAAAAGTAGGATTTTATCGTGGCCTCTATAATGTTTTAGGCGGTTCATTATCAGCGATTCAAGGTATAGGAACTGATGAATTGAAAATAGAACATCTACTAAACAGAATTGAAAAAAATAATGTTAAAGAAATTATTCTTGCCTTAAGTACAACTATGGAAGGACAAACAACATCTTTTGTTATTGCAGATAAACTGGAAAAATTTAAAGATTTAAATGTAACAAGACTTGCACAAGGAATCCCTATGGGTGGAGAAGTACACTACTTAGATGAGAACACATTAAATACAGCATTCCAATCTAGAAAAAAAATTACATAAATAAAAATGGATAAATTACTTTACGTACCAAATCCACTATTACGCCAAAAAGCAGATAAAATTCAGTCTGTTGGAATTAAGGAAAAAGAAATAGCCAAAAAAATGATGCAAATAATGATAAAAGCACCAGGTGTAGGTTTAGCAGCAAATCAAATTGGAATTCTAAAACAAATTGTGACTATATTTTTTGTAGATCAAGAGACTAAAAAAGAAACACAATATACATTATTTAATCCAAATATTGTTTCATACTCTGAAGAAAAAATTGTTATGGAAGAGGGTTGTTTATCTCTTCCTGAACAATTTGCAGAAATTGAGAGACCTCAAAATATAGTAATCGAGTACTTAGATGAAAATAATAAAGAAATAACAAAAGAAGTTAGTGGAGTGGAATCAAGAATTTTACAACATGAAATCGATCATCTCTCTGGAAAGTTATTTGTAGATTATCTTTCTTCATTAAAAAGGAATATAATGATCAAAAAAGTACAAAAATTTTTAAAAAACAAAAAATAATGAATAATAAGAAAATAATTTTTATGGGTTCGCCAAAAATAGCCTCTGACTATCTTGAAACTTTAATTAAAAGTAATTTCATAATTTCCGCAGTATTTTCACAACCCCCAAAAAAGAAATCTAGAGGAATGAAAATAATTAAATCTGAAGTCCATCAACTTGCTAATAAAAATAACATTGAAGTTTTTTGTCCAAATATATTTGATAAAAATACTATTGAGATAGTAAAAAAATTAAATCCTGATTTAATTATTGTCATGGCATATGGTAAAATATTGCCAAAAGATATTTTAGATTTACCTCCATTTGGTTGTATCAATATCCATGTTTCTTTGTTGCCTAGATGGAGGGGTGCAGCCCCAATAGAGCATTCTCTAATGAATGGTGATAAAGAGACGGGTGTATCAATAATACAGCTAATCGAAAAATTAGATGCTGGACCAATTATTAATCAAAAAAAAGTATATATAGAAGATGATTGTAATAAAAATGAATTAAGTCAAAAATTAACAGAGGTTGGAATCAAATTATTAGTGGAAACTATTCCTCTTATATTTGATAAAAAAATTTCTTATTCTGATCAGGATGATAATGATGCAACATATGCAAATAAAATTACTTCACTAAACAGAAAAATTAATTTTAATAAATCTGTAAATGAAGTTTTAAATCTTATAAGAGCACATTCACCTAAACCTGGTGCTTGGTTTACTATACAAAATGAGAGAATTAAGATCATTAAAGCAAGAAAATCAAACTCTAACGGTAATGCATCGACAATTCTTAACGAGACCTTTGATATTGGGTGTAATGATGGAAGTATTGAACCACTAATTTTACAAAGAGAAGGCAAAAATGCTATTTCTAAAGATGATTTTCTTCGGGGATATAGTTTTAAGGTTAATGAAGTAATAAATGCCTAACTACAAAATAACATTAGAATATGATGGAACTAATTATGTTGGTTGGCAACGTCAAGAAAATGGTCCTTCCGTTCAACAATTGGTTGAAGAGGCTATAGAAAAACTTTCAAAACAAAAAATAACACTTTTTGGAGCTGGTCGAACAGATGCAGGCGTTCATGCAAGAGGACAAGTAGCTAATTTTGAATTAGAGCAACATTTTGATACTGATACTATTAGAGATGGCATTAATCATTATCTAAGACCCCAACCCATATCTATTTTACATTCTGAAGAAGTAGATAAAGATTTTAATTCAAGATTTTCAGCAAAATTGAGATGGTATGAATACAAGATCTTAAATAGAAGATCTCCAATTACGTTAGAGCAAAACAAAGTTTGGTGTGTACATAAAAAAATAGATGCTGAAAAAATAATAAAACAATCACAACAATTTATAGGCAAATTCGATTTGTCTGCTTTTAGGTCAATAAATTGCCAATCGAAATCACCAATTAAATCTATTAATTCACTAGATATAAATTTTAATCATGATGAAATAAATTTTTTAATATCAGCTAAATCCTTTTTACATTCTCAAGTTAGAATCATGGTCGGTACACTGGTTGATATAGGACTTTGTAAAATAGAAAAATCTATTTCAGAAATTATTCAATCCAAAAAAAGAGAATATGCAGGAGTTACTGCACCACCTGAAGGATTATATTTATTGAAAATAGATTACTAATAAAAGCCAATTTCTGATAAACAAATATCTGCTTGAAAATCTTTAAATCCAGCAACTAGCCCTAATGTTTTAATATTCTGACCAACTAACTTTTTTGGTTGATATGCATTTGATTTTTTAAATTCACTAAAGGGTGCTTTTATTACTGTCCACTGAGAATTAGTTTTAAAACTATATTTATAATATTGCCATGGAGCCATCGTCAAAGCGGTTCTTACATGAATTGAATACTCTTCATTATTACCAAACACTTTAAAATAAACACCCTCAAACTCTTCTGTTGATATTGAAGGTTTTAATTGATTTCTTATTTGAATAAAACCACCGTTATTTTCAGTCGTGACATCTCCTGTCATATGATAACAATTAACATCATTAACTTTTGATATGATCGCTTTACCCTGAGATAATCCACCCATTACTCCGTCAGTAAAAAAGGCCCAATTTTGACCTTGAGAAGAAACTCCGGGTGTTTCTAAGTTATCAAGTATCATTGTATTCTGAGATTTAAGATTGAATGAAAAAAATAAAATAAAAACAAATATTATTAAACTTTTCAATTTTTACGATTTTCTGCTAATTTTTTTTTGATAAGAGATAAACCCGTTTCAACTTTTGATTTATATGATTCTTCAAATGCTTTTAACTGCCAATCTGAAAATCTAGATTTTAGTTCAGATAAATTATTTTGTTTCCATTCATTAGAAGTATTTTCATCTTTCCAAATATCTTTTTCTTCATTGGTTCTTCCACAACCGTAACAATATCCTGAGATTGGGTCAGTTTTACATACGCTAATGCAAGGCGAAGTTACTTTGTTCTGTTCCATGATAATATACATATATTTTTTTTTAGTTTATTCCATTAAAACGATGTAAAACTTTAAAATTATGACTGATTTTAGCTATTTAAATGTTGATAATGCTTATAAATTAATCAACCAAAAGGTAACAAAAACTCCTTTGGTAACTAATGATTACATAAACAATCTTTTAGAAGCTGAAATTTATTTTAAACTTGAGAATTTACAAAATACTGGATCATTTAAATTACGTGGAGCTACACATAAAATTACAAAATTAATAGAAACCGTAAAAGACTCAGGTGTAGTAGCATATTCATCAGGTAATCATGCACAGGCTGTTGCCTATGCATCTATGATTAATACTATTAGTGCAAAAATAATAATGCCTAAAACTGCACCTCAAATAAAAATTGAAAATACAAAAAAATATGGAGCAGAGGTAATATTATATGACACTTACTTTCAAAGTAGAGAAGAGATAGGAAATGAAATTCAAAAGAAGGATAACAGAGCTTTAATTAAACCCTATGATGATGAAGATATAATTGCTGGTCAGGGAACTGCAGCTATCGAAATTGTAAATGATTTGAAAGAGCAATCAATTGAACCTGATCTGTATTTATGTTGTTGTGGAGGTGGAGGGCTTATTGCAGGAACATCAACATAC
>CACNCW010000021.1 GCA_902619055.1 uncultured Alphaproteobacteria bacterium | reverse complement strand
TTTCCTGAAACTAAATGTTGTGCTTTTATTAACTTCCAATCTTCAAATCTAGGTTTATTAGATAGAGATTGATTATCTTGGATAAATGATCTTTTGTCTATTGGTAAAAAAAGTCCAGACCTTTCTAAATTATCTGAAATAACAGTCGAAATATTTTTACCTACTTTAGTTAATTGTGAATTTTTTGAGTATAGCTCTGTTACAGCTATTGGGGTTGGCTTCACGCTACCTTGTGTTAGAGTGACTTCTAAAGAAAAGACTTTAAAACTAAAAAAAATAAAAAAGGTTGTAAAAAAAACTTTTTTCATCAGTACCCTTTCATAATACTATAATCGAAAGTAATTGTAAGATTTTTCCATAGATTATATTTATCTTTTGGAAGTTTTAACGGAGTACATTCTGGGTTTAAGAGAGTTCTCATTGCGCTATCAGTAATTGGTCCATAAAAAGGATTAGTTTTAGCTATATTTGTGTCAACAATGCGGATACTATTTGGTGAAACCTTCATATTTTGTAATACTTTTGCTGAAATTGTAACCTTATCTCCTCTTTCTATAATTGCACCTGCTGGAGCATTCCAACAAGAAGATAATTGCTGCCTCAACATGTCTATTTCAGATATTGATAGCATTACATTTTCATCAGTATCATCTGTGCTTTTATTATCAACCTCTTCAACCTCTTCTTTAACTTCGTTTTTAACCATATTTGTTTTTTCATTTCTTAAATCTTTAAGCATTGAAGCTATACTAAAATCTTTTTCAGGTTTCGGCTTTGGTTTAGATACGGCTTTATCATTTTCCAACTTTGGTTTATCCTTTATGTTAGTTTCAATATCTAAATCTGATTTAACATTTTCATTATTTATAATTTTTGGCTTTGGCTTGAGTTTTGGTTTAATTATATCAGTTTTAACTGTTTCAACTTTTTTCTTAACCTCTAAAATTTCCTTTTCTTTGATAACTACTTTTTTTGTTTCCTTAACTTCTAAATTAGGAGTTTGTTTCATTTCCAAAACTGGTTGATTTGGATTAGTTTTTTCTTCAATTTTTGTTTTATTTATTTCAATATTTTTTTTTACTTCTAATTGATCTGATGAATTAAATTTTTTTTGCTTAGTAGTTGTTTTCTTATTTTTATTTTCTGGTTTTTTAGTATCTGATTTTTTCAAATTTGTATTTTCATCAACATTAAGTATTTCAATAGGTATTACGTTTGGAACGTAGATTTCTTTTGGAGAAAAAAAATTTGGTAAGCCGACCATAAACAAAAGGATAATTAAATGAATTAGTGTTGAAAAAATAATTCCTGATGTTTTAGGATTTAAATTTTCAAAAAAGTTTATAATTTTTAAACTATTATAGCTTATACGATCCATCTATTGCTCAAGATTTTGAGTAATTAATGCAACTTTAATATATCCTGCTGAATTGATTATAGACATAATTTCCATAATCCTTCCATAAGCTACTACTCTATCACCTCGAATATAAATTCTTGCTTCTGTGTTTTGCTCAGTAATAGCATTTAATCTTGGAATCAAATTTTCTACTTCAACCTTTGATTCGCCAATGTAGACTTCTCCGTCTAATTTAACGGTTATCTCAATTGGATCTTTAATATCAGTTAATGCAGTAGCTTTAACCTTTGGTAAATCAACTTTAATTCCAACAGTTAGAAGAGGTGCGGTAACCATAAAAACAATTAGTAAAACAAGCATAACATCTACAAAAGGTGTAACGTTAATTTCACTCATTTGAGTGTATCTTTGCTTTTTTCGTTTGTTTAAATTATTTGAGGTAATCAATTTATTTTTTCTCTAATTGTCTAAAAAAAATTGTTGAGAATTCATCCATAAATGTTTCCAAGGATATAAAATATTTTGATAAGTCGTTTGAAATTTTATTGTACGCAACAACAGCAGGTATAGCCACAAAAAGACCTAATGCAGTTGCAAAAAGGGCTTCAGCAATTCCTGGTGCAACTACTGCTAAATTTGTATTTTGAGCTATTGCAATAGATTTAAAACTATTCATTATACCCCATACTGTCCCAAATAACCCAATAAAAGGTGCGGTTGATCCAGCAGTTGCGAGGAAAGTTAAATTTCTTTCAACATTTTCACTTTCTTTATTAAAAACAACTGTCATTGATCTCATCATTCTATCTTTTAAAGAATTAATATCAGATGTATCATTTTCAAACTGAGTTTTACTTTTTTTCCACTCTAAAATTGCAGCACAAAATAATTTTGATTTTGGATCTGTTTGATTAAAATTTAAAGTTTCATATAAATCTTCAAATGAATTTCCAGACCAAAAAATATCTTCAAATTCTTTTTCAAGTTTTTTTAATTGTCTAATTCTTAAAATTTTTGAAATAATTACATTCCAAGAATAAAGAGAGGCTAAGATTAAAATTATAATTACAGATTTAACTACAAGGTCAGCTTGCATGAATAAAGCAAGCATTGAAAAATCTGGAGCTTCTGTCGATAAATTTGTACTATTAATATCTGCCATAATAATTATTTTTTTATTTTTTCAAGATCACTACTATGAACCATAACCCAAAACCCTGGTCTATTTTTTTCACATAATGCTATTACTGGTGTCTTACCCTCCTCTTTGGCAAGCTTTGCAGTATCATCCCATAAACTAATTGCTGTATGCTTTGCTCTTAGTTTACATTCTATAAATAAGTCTTCATGAATTACATCAGCTCTTGTTACTTTACCATTACCCCCGCTCAAAGGTGTCCTTTTCCCATTGAAATAGTTTGCAACATCTCTTTCTCTTTTTTTCCAAGCTTTATCAGGCATCTATATTCCTTTCATTAGGCTGTGAGTGAAGATAGAACATTATCATCAACTTCAAAATTTGATGATACAACTTGAACGTCGTCATTGTCTTCTAAAACTTCAAGTAATTTAAATAGTTTGTCAGCTGTTTCTTTTCCAATATTTATATTATTTTTACTTTTCCAAATTAAATTTGCAGAGTTAGTCTGACCATACTGTTTAATTAATTTATCATTAAGTTCATGCAAATGGTTTTGATCACAGTATATTGAATATTCTGTTTCATTAATTTCATAATCTTCACTATTATTTTCAATAAGAAATTCTAGAAGCTGATCTTCTTTTACTAAATTTTTATCGAGAGTGATATTTCCAAATCTGTCAAAACCAAAACTAACACTTCCTGTTTCACCCAAATTACCTCCATATTTACTAAAAGAGGACCTAATCTCAGCAGCTGTTCTATTTTTATTATTTGTAAGTGCCTCAACTATTATTGCAATACCTTCAGGACCATATCCTTCATATCTTACTTCTTCATAATTGCTATCAGGATCATTTCCTTGACCTTTTTTTATTGCTCTCTCAATATTATCTTTTGGCATATTGAGTGACTTGGCCGACGAAATTGCAGATCTTAATCTAATATTACTCTCAATATCTTCACCTCCTACTTTAACAGCAACAGAAATTTCTCTTCCAAGTCTTGAGAAAACTTTTGCTCTTTTTTTATCTTGAGCACCTTTACGATGCATAATATTTTTAAATTTCGAGTGCCCTGCCATTACGAGTAGATTTATAAATATTTAATCCGATGTTAGTAAAGATATAAAATATTAGATAAATGTGTCTAATATATGTAAATTATGTCTCTTGAATTGGGGTGATATTTTTAGCTAGACCAGTATTAGTATCAATCTCTATTAAAGCCCCGCATACTGTTATGTTTTCAGTAGCAGGTGTAAATCTACCTTCTGCCCTGTACCCCTTAACAAATCCATGTATTGGATTATTTATATCAAAACCAATTATTGAATTATAATCACCTGACATTCCAACATCTGTTTGATAGGCTGTACCTTTAGGTAAAATAACACTGTCTGCCGTTGGCACATGAGTATGTGTGCCTAAAACTGCCGTAACTTGTCCATCAACATAATATCCAAATGCCTTTTTTTCAGAAGTTGCTTCACCATGCATATCAATAATTATCGCATCACATGTACTGCCTAACTTCTCTTTTTGAAGAAATTCAATTACGCCTTTAAAGGGATCGTCTAATGATAAATTCATAAATAATCTGAGCATTACTTGTACTACTATAATTTTTTTTCCATTTAAAAGTTCAAGCTTATAATATCCTTTTCCAGGAACCCCATCAGGATAATTCAAAGCTCTTATTATTTTTGGATTTTCTTCAATATAAGAAAGCATATCTCTTTGATCCCATGCATGATTCCCAAGTGTAAGTAGATCAATTCCACTAGAAAATAATTCTTCTGCATCCTTTTTTGAAAGTCCATAACCAGAAGTAGCATTCTCACCATTAGCAATAATCATGTCTGTATTATATTTAGATTTGAGTGTTGGGATAATTTCTTTAATTTTTTTTCGTGATGCCTTACCGACAATATCACCTATAAAAAGAATTTTCATTGAAAACTATATAAATTTTTTTCAGTAATAACATAATCCACTTTAAAATCAAATTTGTCTATGGGTATGTAATCTAACTTTTGTTCTTCATATGCATAGGCTACAGAGATGAATCTGTGATTAATTTTATTTAAATAAGCAAATGTCCTGTCATAATAACCTCCACCATAACCTAATCTATTTCCCTTCTTATCAAAAGCTAAACAAGGTACAAAAATTAATTCGGGATTTAGAATTTTATTTTTATTTTCAGGCTCTGATATATTCATATGTCCTTTTACAAAATTCTCTTCACTCTTAAATTGCTTAAAGATTAAATGACTATTTTTTTTTTCAATTACAGGGAGACATAAAATTTTATTTTTAATAAAGATAAGATTATTAAGCTCTTTTGTATTTATCTCAGAATTTATAGAAATAAAACTAGAAACTATATTAATTTCTTGAAAGTTAATTTTTTCAAAAAGCTCATTAAACAAATTTAAAGCAAAATGAGATGGTTTATTATTAAAAATCTTATCTCTTATAATTTTTTGTTTTTTTCTGATAATTGATTTTTCATCTTTAATATTATTCATAATAAGAATTCTTAATTATATTAATTAAACCTTCTACCTTTTTATTTATTTCATCAAATTCTTGATTTAATTTCAATTTTTCATCTTCTAAAATTTTTTTTTCATTTTGTAGTTTTAGTATTTTGTCTTTAAGTTCTAAATTGTTCTTTAGATATTCTTGTTTCTTGGTATCATTTACTGCTGAACTTCTTTCTATATTTAATTTATCTGAAAGCTCTGCTTGAAGCTCAATAGAGAGAAGTGATAACAATATAGTATCACTTATTTTTCCATTAGAATATTTTGGATTTTGTAATTTATTATCAATTTTTTCATTAATTAAATTTATTGAAGCTATTATTTTTTTTTCATCTTTTTTTTCATATTCTAATGATATTTCTCTATTTAAGATTTTTGTCTTATAAAAGGGCATAGTTATTTCTTAATTAGAAGTTCCAATTCATCAATATACTCGGACATTTGTTTTCGTAAATTTTTAATTTCATTTTCAAGATTTTTAATTTTTTCTTTTTTAGAAATATGATGATCCCTAAAATCTTCTAAAGCTGATCTTAGATTATTTAAGTTTTCGCTTAGAACTGTAATTTTTTTTTGTATTTCCATTATAATTTTATAGTTTGTAATTTTATAATTGTCACTGTAATGAACCCATATTAAATAATTTTATATCAACCATAAAGGTAAGTATTTGAAAAATTTAAATAATATCAACAATCTAAGACAATTATCAAATTGTATTAGATTTTTATCAATGGATGCAGTGGAAAAAGCAAAATCTGGTCATCCTGGTATGCCTATGGGTATGGCAGACATCGCAACAATTCTTTATAAAAATCATTTAAAGTTTAATCCAAATGATCCGGAGTGGATTGATAGAGATAGATTAATTATTTCAAATGGTCATGGGTCAATGCTTTTATACTCTTGTTTGTATCTAACAGGATATAAAGACATTGACATAAATCAAATTAAAAATTTTAGACAATTACATAATAAAACTGCAGGTCACCCAGAATACGGAAGTGCAGAAGGGATAGAAACAACTACTGGGCCTTTATCTCAAGGCTTAGCAAATGCAGTTGGGATGGCGCTAGCGGAAAAGAAATTATCAAATAATTATGGAAAAGAATTATTCGATCATTACACTTATGTTTTTGCTGGAGATGGATGCTTAATGGAAGGTTTAAGTCATGAAGCTTGTAGTCTCGCAGGACATTTAAAATTAAATAAGCTGATTATGTTTTTTGATAATAATTCTATTTCCATAGATGGATCAACAGATCTTTCAGTTTCAGACAATGTGAAAAAAAGATTTGAAGCTTATAATTGGAATATAATTGAAATAGATGGTCATAAATATGAGGAAATTGATCAAGCTATAATTCAAGCAAAAAAAAATGATGCTCCAACAATTATATCTTGTAAAACTAAAATTGGTTTTGGCTCTCCTAACAAAGAGGGTTCAGCTTCATCACATGGTTCACCTCTTGGTGAAGATGAAATTAGTTTAACAAGAAAAAAATTAGAATGGAATTATTCGCCGTTTGAAATTCCAGATGATTTATTACGTGAGTGGAGAAGTTTCTATAAAAGAAATGAAGAATCAAGAAATTCATGGTTATCAAAAAACAAAGAATTAATTGAAAGTAAAAATTTTAAAGATAGTTTTTATCAAAAAATTGATCATCAAATTCCAGAAAAACTTAGTGAATTAAAATCTGAGCATTTTAATGACAAAACAAATTGTGCTTCAAGAAAATCGAGTGAGCTAACGCTAAATTTAATTTCAAAATATCAAAAAAATCTTATTGGTGGATCTGCTGATCTTACTGGATCAAATAACACTAAGGCAAAAGATATGAATGTAATTACATCTAATAATTTTAATGGAAATTATATTCATTACGGCATCAGAGAACATGGAATGGCTGGAGTAATGAATGGTATTGCTTTACATAAAGGTTTAATTCCATATGGAGGAACGTTTTTGGTATTTACCGATTATTGCAGACCTTCAATTAGGTTATCAGCTATTATGAATATACCAGTTATTTATGTAATGACACATGACTCAATAGGATTAGGAGAAGATGGACCAACCCATCAACCTGTTGAACACCTTGCATCTTTAAGATCTATACCAAATTTAACAGTCATTAGGCCTTGTGATATTATAGAAACTATAGAAGCATGGGAATGTGCAATCAACAATACTGGACCAACAATCTTAGTTTTAACAAGACAAAATCTACCGATGTTACAAAAAGATAATCGCAAAGAAAATCTTGTAAATAAAGGTGCTTATAAAATAAGAGAGTTTAAAGAATATGATGCAACAATTTTATCTTCTGGTTCTGAAGTTGAGATTGCTTGCTCAGCATCAAATAAGCTTTTTGAAAACAATAATTTAAAGATAAGAGTTGTAAGCATGTCTTCATTTGAATTGTTTGAGAAAAATGATGATGGTTATAAAAATGAAATTCTAGGAAATAAACCTATTTTTGCTATTGAGGCTGGAGTAATAAATGGTTGGGAAAAATATATTAAAAATGAAAATTTTGTTGGCATGTCAACTTTTGGTGAAAGTGGTCCATACAAAGATTTATATAAGCACTTTAAGATAACAGATGATTACTTAATTGAAAAAATAATTAAAAGTTTATAAAAAGGAGAAATATGAAAGTTGCAATAAATGGATTTGGAAGAATTGGAAAACTTGTTTTTAGAGCTTTATTAGAAAAAAATCCTAAAGATATTAATATTGTAGCTATTAATGAACTAGGAAGTGTTGAGAGCAGTGCGCACTTACTTAAATATGACAGTGTTCACGGTATTCTTAAAGATGAGATTAGTTCAATCAAAAATGGATTAAAAATTGGTAAACATAAAATTAATTTTTATTCCGAAAGAGATCCAAATAACCTTCCTTGGAAATCACTAAAGGTAGATGTTGTTCTTGAATGTAGCGGTGTTTTTACTTCAAAAGAAAAGGCGATTTCTCATTTAAATGCAGGAGCAAAAAAAGTTATTATTTCAGCACCAGCTTCAAATGTAGATGCCACTATTGTTCAAGGTGTAAATAACGATACTATTAAAAAAAATCATAACGTAATTTCAAACGGATCTTGTACCACTAACTGTCTTGCTCCTTTAGCTATGGTTCTTGATAAAAAATTAGGAATTGAAAGTGGTTTCATGACAACAATTCATAGTTACACGGGCGATCAAAGAACTGTTGATCAAACCCATTCTGACTTTAGAAGAGCAAGGGCAGCAGCTGAGTCAATGATTCCGACTTCTACAGGAGCAGCAAAGGCTTTGAGTCTAGTCTTACCAAAATTAAAAGGTAAACTAGATGGAACAGCTATTCGAGTACCTACTCCTAATGTCTCACTTATAGATCTAACATTTGTAAGTAAGAAAAAAACTAGCCCAGAAAAAATTAACTCTATAGTTCTTCAAGCTTCAAAAACTAAAAAATTAAATGGAATACTAACAACAAACTCATTACCTCTTGTTTCAATTGATTTTAATCATAATTCAAGCAGTTCTGTATTTGATATGAGTCAAACACAAGTTGTCAAAGATAAATTCTGCAGAGTTTTATCTTGGTATGATAATGAATGGGGATTCTCAAATAGAATGGTAGACACTATGGTTGATCTTAAAAAATTTATTTAGTGCCTAAAAAAATCTGTTTTGCAGTATCGACACTAATACAAATTGAAAATTTAATAGAATTTCGAAAATCAAAGTGCAAAACTTCGATCATATTTATAAAATATTTTTTAATTAAAGGTTTTGGGATAGAGTGGCTTAGAACGTTAATAAACCATATTAAACATAAATATAAGACACACAATATTAAGTTTTTTATCGACTCAGGCTATGATCAAGGTCTTAGTATATTATTAACTTATGAAAATATTGATTATTTAAAATTAAAAAATAATAAAATCATCTTAAATAAAATTAATCAAATTGCTAAAAAAAATAAGGTTTTATTAAATCCAACTTTTGATGTAGTAGATCTTACGAAAATTAAAAATATACAAAAAAAAACTTAAGATAAAACTATGAAAATAGATGGAAATGAAATTAAAGTTGGAAATATTTTAGAGATTAATAACAAACTTTGGAAAGTTTTGAAAACCCAGCATACTCAACCAGGAAAAGGTGGTGCCTACTTACAGGCTGAACTTAAAGAGATAAGAGAAGGTACTAAAATGAATAGTAGGTTTAGATCATCAGAAACAGTAGAAAGAGCTATCCTTGATGAAAAAGAATTTCAATATCTTTATGATGATAATAATAATTTTATATTCATGGATCAACAAACTTATGAACAAATAGAACTTGGCTCAGACATATTAACTGAAGATCAATCAAAATTTTTAGTTGAGAATAGTAATGTTATTATTAATTTCTATAATGAAAAACCGGTCGGCATTGACTTGCCTGATACTGTAGAATTAACTGTTTTAGAAACTGAAGGTGTTGTAAAAGGTCAAACAGCTGCTTCATCATATAAACCAGCTACTTTAGAAAAAAATATTAAAACATCTGTACCTCAATTTATTGCAGTTAATGATAAAATAGTAATAAGCACAATTGACGGTAGTTATATCGAAAAATCAAAAAATTAATGCAGCCTGCTGTAATTAATATTTTTGAAAAGGCAGTAAAAAAAGCTGGTAAAATTTTATTAAGAGATTTTGGAGAATTAGAAAATTTACAAATACAATCTAAATCAGTTGGAGATTTTGTTACAAATGCAGATATTAAAGTAGAAAAAACACTTTTAGAAACTCTAAAATATTATTATCCAGATTATACTTACATAACTGAAGAAACTGGTGAAATAAAGGGTGATGAAAACACTATTATTATTGATCCCATTGATGGAACATCTAATTTTATTCATGGAATACCTCATGTTGGAATAATCGTTGCCAAAATGACAAATGATGAAATCACAGACGGTGTGATTTATAATCCAATTTTAAACGAATTTTTTTGGAGTTCTAAAGGTAAAGGTTCGTGGTGTAATAATAGTAGACTTAGAGTGTCAAACAGGCAAATTTTTTCAGATTGCTTGATCGGCACTGGGCTTCCGTTTGGAGAAAGAATTTATAAAAACTATTTAAGTGAGATTGATGAAATCCTAAAATCATCTGCAGGAATAAGAAGACTCGGTTCTGCAGGCCTTGATCTTGCTTATGTTGCCTCTGGTAAATTAGATGGTTTTTGGGAAAAAGATCTAAATTTATGGGATGTTTCAACGGGCATTCTTTTAGTAAAAGAAGCTGGAGGAAAAATTTCTAGAATAGATGGAAATGCATGGGAGATAAATTCTCGTGATTTAGTTGCTTCAAATAATAAAATTCATAATGAATTAGTTGAAAAACTTACTTTACTTTGAAATCTATATAAATATAAGACAGGCATGAAAAAAGATATACATCCTAAATATCATGAAATAAACGTTGTTATGACTGATGGATCTACTTTTAAAACTAGATCTACTTGGGGTAAAGAAGGTGATACTCTTAAATTAGAAATTGATTCTAAATCTCACCCAGCATGGACCGGTGGTAAGGCTGGTCTTAATGAATCTGAAGGACAGGTAGCTAGATTCCAAAAAAGATTTAAAGGTCTTAAAATTAATAAATAATTATTTAAAAAACTTTTCAGCATTAAGTTTTAAATTTTCCTTCTTTTTTATCTCATCTTGAACTCTTAGTATTTCAGTTTGAAGTTCAGAAATATAATTTTGCAAATCCTCAACACTGAAATCATCCAAATTTAATATTTTAACCGTCTTTTGTTTTTCATCAACTTCAAAAAAATCTGTCATAGTCATATTTTGTTATATATTATTTTTTGATTATATTATATGAGCCAATTATGAAATATCCTTTAATGCCTAAAGCAACAGCGATATGGTTAGTTGAAAATACAGCTTTAACGTTTGATCAAATAGCTGCATTCTGTGGATTACATGAATTAGAGGTTCAAGGAATAGCTGATGGAGAAGTTGCTGTCGGTATGAGAGGTTATGATCCGATTGATAATAATCAATTGACAAAAGAAGAAATTGAAAGATGTGAAAAAGATAATGCAGCTCGTTTGAATCTTATCAAGTCTGATGTAATTGAAGATTTACCACCCAGAAAAAAAGACTCTAAATATACACCTCTTTCTTTAAGACAAGAAAAGCCATACGCTATTTTGTGGCTTATAAAAAGATATCCGACTGAATTAAGTAGTTCTCAAATTGCAAAACTTACCGGCTCAACAAAAAATACAGTAGAGGCTATAAGAAATGGTACATACAGAGAAGCAGTTCTTGAAGCAAAGAGTCCAATGGATGTTGGTTTATGTACTTATAAGGATCTCGAAAGAACTTTAAATAGAACTAGAACAAAAAAAGTAGATCAAGAAAATTAATTATTTTTTATAACGTAATTTAGATAATAGAACATCAAGATCATCCAAAATAATACCATTGAAGTAATAAAAATCTGAAAGTTATATATTTTTATAACTCCGATAGGCTCGCCAAGATAATAGGTTAAAGGTCCTAAAACTCCACTTAAAATAATTCCTAAAATTTTATAACTTTTAAAAAAAGTAAGAATTTCATCATAAAGAGTACTAAAACTAAACCATAAAACAATCATCCATAATGGTAGAGTGCCAAGTTTAGCAATAGTTTCAAAATCGTAAATTTGGAAATAAACTAATAAAGTATCAAAAAAATATCCTGGAACTGAAATCAAAAGTGAAATCTTAATAAATTTTTGTTTATTATGATTAAAATAAAAATAAGTTAGTAAGAAAATAATTCCAACCCATATGCCCAACATAGGATTAGAAAATTTAGTTTCACCAAATACACAGGCTAACCAAGTTAGTTGATAGCCAGTTAAGACTAAAAATACTTTTAGTTTTTGCATTTCTATTTTTGAATTAAAAAATGAGAAACATCAGTAGAGTTATTTGAAAAACCTGTTTCACAATATGAAAAATAAAATTCCCACATTCTTTTAAATTTAATATCGAAGCCAAACCTTGATAAATCAGTCCAAGATTTTTGAAATTGTTTGTTCCACATTTTTAGTGTTTTTGCGTAAGAACCGCCAAAACTTATTTTTTCAATACATTTTAACCCAACGTGTCTTGCTGAATATTCAAATTGTTTTTTGGTTGGAAGCATGCCCCCAGGAAAAATATATTGTTGAATAAAATCTGGTCTGTTTTGATAATCTTTAGCCTTTTGTTCATCAATTGTTATGACTTGTAGTGCAGCCATACCGCCATCGTTGAGAGAATTACGAATTGTATCAAAGTAATTATGCCAGTATTTCTTGCCAACTGCTTCAAACATTTCAATTGAAACAATATTTGAATATTTTTTTTTGATATCCCTATAATCTCTGAATATAACTGATACTTTTTCAGACAAACCTTCATTTTGAATTTTTTCAGAAGCATATTCGTATTGTTCCTTAGAAATAGTTATAGCATCAACTGAACAATTGTAATTTTTCGCTACAAATGATGAAAACCCACCCCATCCACATCCAATTTCTAAAGTTTTAGAATTTGAGTCTAATGATAAAGTTTCAGCAATCTTTCTATATTTGTTAAATTGTGCATCCGATAGATTGGTATTCTTATTATCAAAAAGAGCAGAAGAATAGGTCATAGTTTTATCTAACCACTTTTCGTAAAAATTATTTCCTAAATCATAATGATATTTAATGTTTTTTTTACTTTGTGATTTTGAATTGTTATTTAAAAAATGTTTTAATTTCGCAAAAGTAGCAAAAAAAATATTAGTATTTATACTTTGTAAAAAATAACTCTCATTTTTGTGAGAAAGTAGTAATAAATTAGTTAAATCGGTGCTTGAAAAGTAACCATTCATATAGGCTTCTGCAAAACCTACAGAACCTTTTTTAAAAATTAAATTTAGAAAATTATAATTATGAATTTTAATACTTGCAAATATATCCTCTTCTTTTCCGACAAAAACTCTCTCCTCGCCAGTAGGAAATTGAACTGTTAATTTTCCATATCGAATTTTAGATAAAAAGTTTACTAATAATTTTTCAACAGTTTTATCAAAATTTGTTTTAAAAAAATTCATTTAAAAATTACCTTCAAAACTCACTGTATCATTTGGCTTCTTTTTTCGTGTATAATATTTACCACCTTTGTAAATTATTTTTAAAGCCTCATAAAGAATTCCAACCATTACCTTAAAACCAAAAAGTGGATTATAATACAAAAATTTAAACATATTTTTTGAGTTAAAATCTATAAATTTACCATGCTGGGTAGCTGTTAGAACTTTTTTATTATTTTTATCATAAAGATCAATATTAATATTTATTTTATCTTTTTGCATTCGATTAAAAAATTTATAATTTGCCTCCATTTCTATGAATGGGGATACATAAAACTGCTTTGCACATTCATGAGATAATTTAAAATCATCAAAATTTACATTTCCTTTAAAAATATAGGTATGTTGTTCATTAGTCGTATTTTTGACTTCATAGAAAATAGATATTAATTTTTTATCATCATAACAATATATAATTGATAAGGGATCAAATACATATCCCAAAATTCTTGGAAAACATAATATCATTATATTAAGATGTTTATATTTAATATTAAATTTAGAGAGGGAGTCTTTAACGAATGTCTTTATTGACCTTTTGTCTCTATATCCATGATCATTTTCATAAATAGAAAAAAGATTAAAAGAGTTTAATGAAAAAAGTTTATAGTTATTACTTAATTGATTCAGATTATCCAAATTAATAAAAAGACTTGGTACCTCATATTTCAATGTGTGTTTAAATGGAATAAATCTTTTATGTATAATGCTAGATAATAGTATTTGAGAAATCATTTAAAATTAATTTGCAATCTATTATAAAAATTTTTCTCTCTCTTCCAAGGTAAATCACAATTTAATAATTTACAAATATAAGAAGATGATTGAATGCCGTCTTCATGAAAACCATATCCAAGGTAAGCTCCACAGAAAAATGTATTATTCTTTCCTTGAATTTCCATAACATTTTTTTGAGCTAAAATAGTATCAGTAGTATATATTGGATGATTAAATGTTGTTTGGTTAATTATATTTTTAGGCTTTTTATATGGATTAACAGTTACAAAATAATTTTGTTTAGTTGGTAATTTTTGCAAGAAATTCATCCAATAAGTTAAAGTAAATTTAGAAGATGATGGCGTATTTAAAAAATTCCAACTTGACCAAGCAATTTTTGATTTAGGCATTAAAGAGTGATCGGAGTGAAGTATTGCTGAGTTAGTTGAATATTTAAATTGTGAAAATATTTTTACTTCTTCTTCTGTTGGTTTTCCCAAAATATCTAATACTTGATTTGCATGAGTTGCGAATATTACCTTATGAAATTCTAATATATTATTTTTCTCATCTTCTATTTTAATTTTATTATTTTCTCTAATAATTTTTTTAATTTTGAAATTTGTTTCATACTCAAAAACATTTTTATTAATAATTTTTTTTATATATTCGTTACTACCCCCTTCTACATATTTCCATTGAGGTCTTTTTTTTAAATTAAATAAAGCATGATTTTTAAAAAAATTAATGAATGTTATGAGAGGAAAATTTTTTACATCACTTATATTGCTTGACCATATAGATGATATCATAGGTAAAATATGATAATTTATTAGGTATGTTGAAAAATTATTAGTTTTTAAAAAGTCATTTAAGGTTTTTGTTTGCTCTAAATCACTAACATTCAAGCTATTACATAATAAATAAAGTTTTCTTATTTCAAATAACATTTTAAAAAAATTAAAAGAAAACACATTTCTAAAATTAGCAAAAAGAGAAAAGATATTTTTGCCACTATATTCAATTTGAGGATCTTGATTTGAGACAGCAAAAGACATATCTGAATTTTTGCATTTCACATCAAGTAATTTAAAAAAATTTGTTAAATCTGGATAATTATTTTCATTGAATACAATAAACCCTGTATCGACTGGGATTGTCTTTGTTGATTCTTCAACATAGATAGTTCTTGTATGTCCGCCCAATCTATTATTTTTTTCAAATAAATAAACATCATATTTAGAAGACAAAAGATAAGCTGCACTTATTCCTGAAATACCAGAACCAATAATTGCTATTTTTTCTCTC
>CACNCW010000020.1 GCA_902619055.1 uncultured Alphaproteobacteria bacterium | reverse complement strand
GAAATATCAATTGTCTCTTTAAACTTGACGTAAGATTTATCCTTTAAAATTTTAATTGCTTCTATAGGTTCGTACACTTTGGTAATATCAAAATTATCAATCATTTGTTTTCTATTTTTTGTTATTTTCATTAACCAATTACCTCCATACCCATCGAAACTGCAGATCCTTTAACCATATTCATTGCCCCATTTAAATCAATAGCATTTAAATCTTGCATTTTTTCTTTAGCAATTTTTTCGATATCCTGCATTGAGACTTTACCTACTAATGATCTTCCAGGAGTTGAGTTTCCTTTTTTTATTTTTGCTGCTTTTTTAAGATAAAAACTCACTGGTGGTAATTTTGTAGTAAAATCGAAGCTTCTATCTTTGTATGCCGTTATAATAACAGGTATTGGAGCACCTTTTTCTAAATCTTTTGTTTTATCATTAAATGCTTTACAAAAATCCATTATGTTCAAACCTCTTTGTCCAAGAGCAGGACCAACAGGGGGTGAGGGATTAGCTCCTCCAGCAGGGATTTGTAATTTAATTAAACCTAAAATTTCCTTAGCCATAGTTTATACCTTTTCTACCTGAGAATATTCTAAATCAACAGGTGTTGATCTTCCAAAGATTGAGACAGCTACTCTTAATCTTGCTTTATCTTCATCTATTTGTTCAACCTCTCCATTAAATGATGCAAAAGGTCCATCAATTACTTTTACTTGTTCTCCAACATCATACATTACCGCAGGTCTTGATTTTTCCACGCCATCAATAACTTGTTCAGATATTCTTTTTGCTTCAGCATTACTAATAGGAACTGGCTTACCTTTGTTACCTAAAAAACCACTTAACTTTGGAGTAGTTTTAATAATATGCCAAGTATCATCATTTAAGCTCATTTTAATAAGTATATATCCAGGAAATATTTTCCTTTCTGTATTAACTCTTACACCTCTTTTCACTTCAACAAGGTTTTGAACTGGAACAGATATTTCTTCGATATGTTCTTTGACTCCTAGTTTTGTTGCTTGGTCTAAAATGCTGTCAGCAACTTTTTTTTCATAGCCTGAGTAGGCATGAAGGACGTACCATCTTGCTTTATCCATTAAAAACCTGAACCTATTTCAATTATTTTTCTTATTGAAAAAGACCATATTTGATCAGTCAAAAGAAAAAATAATGAAAATAATATTATTAATAATATGACTATTGCAGAAGAAATAAATGTATCTCTTCTTTGAGGCCAAGTTATTTTTTGTAATTCTTGTCTAACTTGTCTTACAAAGAGAGCTGGTGATGTTTTCTTTTTTTCAATATTCATAATTTCATTTCTCTTGGCAGGAGTGGCAGGACTTGAACCCGCAGCCCCCGGTTTTGGAGACCGGTGCTCTACCAGTTGAGCTACACTCCTAATAGTATTGGCTAACTGATAAAGCGGTCTCTAAAACTATTCAATAATTTCAGCAACAACTCCAGCGCCAACTGTTCTTCCACCTTCTCTAATTGCAAATTTTAAACCTTTATCCATTGCAATTGGAGATAAAAGAGTAACTTCCATAGCAATATTATCACCAGGCATTACCATTTCTGTGCCTTCTGGTAATTTAATTGTTCCAGTTACATCAGTTGTTCTAAAGTAGAATTGAGGTCTGTAGTTTGAAAAGAATGGGGTGTGTCTTCCACCTTCTTCTTTTTTCAATACATACGCTTCTGCTTTAAATCTTGTGTGAGGTTTTATTGAACCAGGTTTTGCTAATACTTGACCACGTTCAACTTCCTCTCTTTTTGTTCCACGAAGAAGAACACCAACGTTGTCTCCGGCTTCACCTGAGTCTAGAAGTTTTCTAAACATTTCAACTCCAGTACAAGTAGTTTTTTGAGAATCTCTTATTCCTAAGATTTCAATTTCCTCTCCAACTTTAACTTGACCTTGCTCAATTCTTCCAGTTACAACTGTACCTCTACCAGAAATAGAAAATACATCCTCAACTGGCATTAAGAAAGGCTGATCTACTGGTCGGCTAGGTTGTGGTATGTGTTCATCAACTGCTTTCATTAATTCCATAATTGAGTTTTTTCCTATTTCGTCATCTCTACCTTCAAGAGCTGCTAAAGCTGAACCCTTAATGATTGGGATAGTATCACCTGGGAATTCGTATGAAGTAAGAAGTTCTCTAATTTCCATTTCAACAAGATCAATTAATTCTTTGTCATCAACTTGATCAACTTTATTCATGTATACAACGAGAGCAGGTACACCTACCTGTCTAGCTAAAAGTATGTGTTCTCTTGTTTGAGGCATTGGTCCGTCAGCTGCATTAACAACTAAGATACCTCCATCCATTTGAGCTGCACCAGTAATCATGTTCTTAACATAATCTGCGTGTCCAGGACAATCTACGTGAGCATAATGTCTTGCTTCAGTTTCATATTCAACGTGTGCGGTAGATATTGTAATGCCACGTTCTCTTTCTTCAGGTGCTTTATCAATGTTTGCATAATCTGTAAATTCTGCTCCACCTGTCTCTGCTAATATTTTTGTTATAGCAGCAGTTAATGTTGTTTTACCATGGTCAACGTGACCAACAGTACCTATATTGCAATGCGGTTTGTTTCTTTCGAATTTTGCTTTAGCCATTTTTTTTACCCCAATAATAATTTGTTATGGAGCGGGTGAAGGGAATCGAACCCTCGTAGCCAGCTTGGAAGGCTGGAGCTTTACCACTAAGCTACACCCGCAACTAAACTGACTGCTTCACACACTCACTTTAATGCTTTCATCCCATTACCTCCATAATGGTGGAGGGGGTAGGATTCGAACCTACGTACGCTCACGCGGGCGGATTTACAGTCCGCTGCCTTTAACCACTCGACCACCCCTCCGTTTGAAGAAATTGGCCAATACTAATAAATTAGTATATATGTCAATCTAAAACAGCAACTTCACCTTTGCAAAATACGTATACTCGTAAAAGCAACGGCCTTTTAGACAAAAAATGCCATTTTGTACATATCTAGATTGTATTAATTAGATAAATCTGTGATATTGAATTATGGGTAAGTTTAGAAACGATAAGTCTAATAAAAATCAAGGAATTCATACAATTTTTGGTCAACATTCTGTTAAAGCAGCCCTCAAAAATGATAAAAGAGAGCATATTGAGCTTATAATTAGTAAAAATCATATTAATTTTTACAAAAAATATGAATCTAAAATCCAAAAAATTAAAATTCTTCCTCAAAATGAATTTACAAGAAGATTTGGAAATGAAAACACAACACAGGGAGTAGTTCTAAAAACAAAAGATTTTGCTAGGCCAGGATTAGAAGAGTTTGTAAAATTAGAAAGTAAGAAATCAAAATCAGTAATATTAATTTTAGATCAAGTAACTGACCCTCAAAATATTGGCTCAATAATGAGATCATGTGCATTATTTGATTGTTCAGGAATAATAGTTGGTAAAGATAATTCACCAGAATTGACTTCATCACTTTATAAATCAGCTTCAGGCGCTGCAGAAATTGTGAATTATATTAGAGTGACAAATATTAGAAGAGCTATTTCTTTTCTTAAAAAAAATAATTATTGGATTTATGGCTTTGACAGTTCAAAAAGTAAAAATTCGAAATTAAATTTTTCACAAAAATCAGTATTGGTTTTTGGCTCTGAAGGAAAAGGTATTAGAGAATTAGTAAAAAAAGAATGCGATGAAATAATGCAGATTAACATTAAAAGTAATTTAAAATATGAAATTGATAGTTTAAATGTTTCTAACGCAACATCGATTGCTTTATATAAGTTTTACTCAACGTAAATATTATTAAGGTGGTGCCGCGTGTCGGAATCGAACTGACTACCTGATGATTACAAATCAACTGCTCTACCAAATGAGCTAACGCGGCATTAATTTTGCATTTATATTAAATTATAAATTCGACAAGAATTTAATAAATTAAATTCCAGGAATATAAGGAACTCCATCACCTTTTACTCTTTCGTTTAATTCACTTAATGTAGAACATGCTGTGATTGGACTAAATACAAGAAATAGAATTATTAATGTCTTTTTAATCATTGAATATTTATAACTTCTCAATTTTTGCTGCACAATATTTAAATTCAGGAATTTTTCCATATGGATCTAAAGCTGGATTAGTTAATAGATTAGCGGCAGACTCATTATAACAAAATGGAATAAATATGACTCCATCTGGAATCGCCCTGTCTTGCCTTACTCTAATATCTATTGACCCTCTTCTAGTTGTAACTTTGATTTTATCACCAGCTTTTATATTATTTTTATCTATATCTTTAGGTGATATTGAAACTGAAGGTTCTGGTTCGATGGCATCTAAATTTGATGCTTTTCTAGTCATAGCTCCAGTATGCCAATGCTCTAATTGTCTTCCTGTGGTTAGTATCATCGCAAATTCTTTATCAGGTACTTCATCTGGTGCAGTAACACTAGCTGGAACAAATTTACCTTTACCATTTTCGTTTGGAAATTTATCACCAAAAACAATTTCATCTCCTGGTGTAGTTGGAGATTTACTTGGATAAGTTACAGAGTTTTCATTTTCTAATCTTTCCCAAGAAATATTGTTTAATGAAGGCATTGTTAGTGACATTTCTTCATAAATTTCGTTGGGATGATTATACTTCCAATTTAAACCCATTCTTTTTCCAAGTTCGTTCGTTATCCACCAATCTTCTTTAGCTTCACCTGGAGAGTCTATAGCTTTTCTTCCCATCTGTACTTGTCTATTAGTATTAGTAACTGTTCCATTTTTTTCAGGCCATGCTGAAGCGGGGAAAATAACATCCGCATATGTTGCTGTTTCAGTTAAAAAAATATCTTGAACAACTAAATGCTCTAACATTTGTAGAGCTTCTCTTGCGTGATTAAGATCAGGGTCGGACATGGCTGGATTTTCCCCAAGTATATACATACCTTTAATTGTATTCTCGTGAATAGCGTCCATAATTTCAACAACAGTTAGACCTTTTTTATCATCTAAAGAAGTATTCCAAAGTTTTTCAAAAAAATCTTTATTATTATCTTTATCAACTAATTGGTAATCAGGATACATCATTGGTATAAGGCCGGCATCAGACGCTCCTTGAACATTATTTTGTCCCCTTAAAGGATGTAAACCAGATCCTCTTTTTCCAACATTACCTGTCATTAAAGCTAGAGAAATTAAACATCTAGCATTGTCAGTACCATGTGTATGTTGAGAAATCCCCATCCCCCAAAAAATTATTCCTTTGTTCGTATTGGCATATAAGCGTGCTACTTCTCTTATTAGCTCTGGATCAATACCTGTTTCGTTTTCCATTATATCAGGTGAATAATTCATTAAATGTTTTCTTAATTTATCAAATCCCTCAGTTTGTTTTTTTATATATTCAGAATTAAATAAATCTTCTTCAACAATAACATTCATTATTGAGTTTAAGAGAGCGACGTCTGATCCTGGTTTAAATTGTAACATATGAGTTGCATGTTTTTTTAATGAATGTCCTCTAGGATCCATCACAATTAATTTTGAACCTTTTTTTGCAGCGTTTTTAAAAAAAGTTGCTGCTACTGGATGGTTTTCAGTCGGATTAGCACCAATGACTATTATCACATCAGAATGTTCAACTTCATAGAAAGGAGCAGTAACAGCTCCTGAACCAATAGTTTCTAATAAAGCAGCTACAGATGATGCATGACAAAGCCTTGTACAATGATCAACATTGTTAGTATTAAAACCAGTTCGTATTAATTTTTGAAATAAATATGCTTCTTCATTTGAACATTTAGCTGATCCAAAACCTGCAAGATTACTCTTACCATTTCTTTGTTTTTTAAGTTTTAAAAACCCTTGTGCAGCATAATCTAGAGCTTCATCCCAAGATGCTTCTCTAAAATATTCATGAATATTTGAAAAATTAATCTTTGGATGCAAATCTTTTGCTTTGTCTTTAATTCTAATCAAAGGCTTTGTAAGCCTTTCTGGGTTATTTACATAATCAAAACCAAACCTGCCTTTTACACATAACCTATTCTTGTTTGCGGGACCATCAACACCATTAACGTATTTAATTTTGTTATCTTTTACATTGTATTCTATCTGACAACCAACACCACAATAAGGACAAACACTATCAATTTTTTTATCTACCTTACTATGGCCAACACCATCCTTATCTACGATGGATGCCGGCATTAATGCTCCAGTTGGACAAGCTTGTACACATTCACCACATGCCACACATGTACTATCACCCATTGGATCATCAAAATCGAACACGATTTTAGAATTTTCTCCTCGATATGCCATTCCAATCACATCGTTTACCTGGACTTCTCTACATGCTCTTACACAGAGATTACATTGAATGCATGCATCTAAATTTACAGCCATACTTGGATGAGAAACGTCTGCCTGACATGAAGTTTTTTTTGGAAATCTACTTTCTTTAACATCAACTTTGTCTATCCATTTCCAAAAGTCAGAATTATTATCATGAGCAATTTCTTTTTTTGGCTGGTCAGCTAGAAGTAATTCAAAAACTAGCTCTCTAGATTTTTTAGCCTTTTCTGAAGAAGTTTTTACTTTCATACTATCAGTTGGCTTTCTAATACAAGATGCTGCCAACACACCCTCTCCTTCAATCTCAACCATACATGCTCTACAATTTCCATCTGCTCTATAACCAGGTTTATCGGAATAACATAAATGTGGAATTTCTATTCCAAGTCTATTTGCAACTTGCCAAATAGTTTCATCAGCATTTGCTTCAACTAACTTTTCGTTTAAGTAGAATTTTGTTTTCTCTTTAGTCATAAGTTATTTCATTGCTAAAATATTTTAAAACAGAATTTAATGGGTTTGTTGCAGCTTGTCCTAAACCACATATCGATGCTTGAGCCATAACTTCACTTAAATCTTTTAATTTTTCCTTATTCCAATTTTTTTCTTGCATTAATTTTACAGTTTTCTCGGTACCGGAACGGCATGGTGTACATTGACCACAACTTTCCTCTTCAAAAAATTTTAGTAAATTAAGTGCAACATCTTTCATATTATCATGATCAGATAATACAACTACTGCTGCTGAACCTAAAAAACATCCAGCATCCATCAATTCTTTCGATCCATAATCAAGTGGAATATTATTCATAGTAGAGGGTAGGATACCGCCAGATGCGCCTCCGGGAAGATATCCTTTAAAAGTATGTCCATCTGCCATACCATCACAATACTCATCAATTAATTGTTGAATTGTTATACCGGCTGGGGCAACTTTTACTCCTGGGTTCTTTACTCTTCCAGATACTGAAAAACTATGAAATCCCTTATTTCCATTAGACCCCTTTTCAGCAAACCAATTTGCTCCTTTTTCAATTATATCTCTTACCCAAAAAAGAGTTTCTAAATTATTTGTTAAAGTAGGACATCCAAATAAACCAATTTCAGCCACATAGGGCGGTCTATGCCTTGGCAATCCTCTCTTGCCTTCAATACTTTCTATCATTGCTGACTCTTCTCCACAAATATAGGCTCCTGCACCTCTTCTTACTATGAAAAAGTCTTTTGGAATTATTTCTTCATCTTCCATTTTATTTATTTCATCAAGTAAAATTTTTATAACTGTTGGATATTCATCTCTCATATAAATGTAAACTTTATGAGCATTTATAAAATAGGATGCAATTAAAGCTCCTTCTAAAAATCTATGTGGATCACTTTCTAAATATGACCTATCTTTAAATGTTCCTGGTTCACCTTCATCACCATTAACAGCAACATATTTTTTACCATTATAATTTGAAACAATTTCCCATTTTTTTCCTGTAGGAAATCCAGCACCACCCTTACCTTTCAATCCGCTTTCATTTAATGAATCCAAAACTTGTTTTTTTGAGATAACACCATTTTTAATTTTATTAGCAATTTCATAACCACCATTTTTTTTATAAGAAGATAAATTTATATAATCTGGAATGAAGGGGTCAAAATTTTTTTCATCGATTGTTTTTTTAACTTTATCAAAATTAGCCACATCAACATAATTTTTTCCTACGCAAACAGTAGGAGCAACATTGCATCTTCCCATGCATGGCCCAGGTACAACTTTTATATTTTTATTTTCTAATTTTTTTATATCTTGAAGTAATTTTTGTGCACCAAATAATTCACACGTTAAACTTTCACAAACTCTTACAACATTCACTGGGTTATAATCTTTACTATCTTTAACAATATTAAAGTGAGCATAAAAAGTTGCAACTTCATAAATTTCAGAAAGTGGTAAGTTAAAAATAGTAGATAAAGCTACTAGATGTTTATCGTACAAAACACCAAATTTATCCTGTAATATATGCAAATATTCTATTAATTCATCTCGCTTAAAGATTAATCCTGAAAACAATTTAGAAACTTCATCTAAATATTTATCTTCGACTTGTCTTCCTTTTGGAGTCCAACGTCTTTTCTTCTTTTTTAAAGAAGCTTCTGTTTGAGAAACAAATTTATCCATTCCAATTAATTTTATACTATATATTAAGTATCAGAAAACTATGAAAGATTCAGTTGAAAATGAAGAATTAGTTCTTGATACTAGTGGTACAGAATGTCCTATACCCGTGCTTAAGGCTAGGAAACTTGCTTCAGAGTTAAACAAGGATACAATTATTAAAATTATTGCAACTGATCCTTTGGCTGAAGCAGACTTTGAACATTATTGTGATCAGTCCAACTATGAATATTTAAGTTGTAAAAAAATCAAAGATAAAATTGTAATTCGTTATAAATTTAAAATTAAAAATTAAAATAAACTTTCGTAATTATAAAAATCAAATATATCTCCTTTGTTTACTTGAGAAACATTTTCATTAATTTCAATTATACCATCTGAATAGGATATAGAACTAATCATTCCAGAACCTTGTTTAGGAAATTTATTTGCAATATTTTTATTATTAATAGTTTCTTTATTTACGCGTAACCACTCCATTCTTTTTGTTTTTTTCTTCATAGAAAAATTTGCTGTAATTTTACTTGAAGATGGGAGCTTAAAATTTCCACCAGATATTTTTTCTATTAATGGCTTTACTAACATTGCATATAGTAATTGAACAGAAACTGGATTACCTGGTAAGCAAATTATGTAGCACTTATTTATTTTTCCAACTGCAATAGGTCTCCCTGGTTTTATTGCTGCTCTCCAAAAATATACCTTACCTATTTCAGATAAAACTTTAATTAAATGATCTTCATCACCAACAGATGCACCACCAGCAGTTATTATTACATTAAATTTTTTTGAAGTATTAAAAATTTTGTTTTTAATAGATTTAAAATTATCTTTGAGATTTCCACAATATTTTTTTTCTATAAAATTCTTATCAAGTAAATTATTTAAACTATAATAATTTGAATTATTAATTTCAGAATTTTTTAAATTTTTAGTTGGTTTTCGTAATTCATTACCACTTGTAAAGAAACCAATTTTAATTTTTTTAAATACTTTTATTTTACTAATACCAGTAGCAGCAATTAAATTTATATTTTGTTGATTTAATTTAGATCCCTTTTCCAATATTTTTTGGTTTTTTTTTATATCTTCACCCTTTAATCTATAATTATCTCCAAATTTTGGAATTTTAATTAAATGAATTTTATTGCTTTTCTTGTATGTATTTTCCTGCATAACTACAGTTGATGAATTCGAAGGCATTTTTGCGCCAGTAAAAATTCTAACTGCCTCACCAGGTTTTACTTTTATTTTTTTGTTATCTCCAGCTGCTATTCGTCTATTACAAAAAAATTCTTTTTTTGTTTTTAAATCTGTTTTTAAAATAGCATAACCGTCTACAGCAGAATTATTAAAAGGAGGTAAATTAATTTTACTTTTTATATTTTCATAAAGAAATCTATCCTCTGAATTTTCTAAATTAATTTTTTCAGAGTTAGAAATTACAATCTTTTGTTTTTTAAATAAATTAACAATTTGTTTTTTGGTTAGAGGTGATTTATTCATTAAAATTCTCTCAAAATAAAATCGACTATATTATCAATTTCGTCATTCTTAAAAATTTTCAAGTCAGTTTCAAGTTTATTATTTGAAATAATAGCTTTTATATTTTTAATTTTGGCAAATAAGTAATTATCATTATCATTTTTAATTATTTCAATTTTTGGGTGATTTTCATTTTTAAACCCTTCCACTATTACAATATCAATTTCTGAAAGTTGATTAATTAATTCATCTAATGTTTTTTCTTTTGAATTGTTTAGCTCTGATATTTTAACCCATCGCTTCGAAGAACTAACTATTACTTGAGAAGATCCTGCTAATCTATGCTTAAAGCTATCTGTATTCTCATGATCTATATCAAATTCGTGATGTGCATGTTTAATTGAAGCAACACGAAAATTTTTAGAGCTAAGTTTATTTATAATTTTAGTTGCAATAGTTGTTTTCCCTGAGTCCTTCCAGCCAACAATTCCTACTATTTTCATTTAATAGATCTATTATTTAATAAATATACAAGAGAGTAAATAATTATTGTTATTGATATTAAAACTAAACCTAGTGCCATAGCGTATTCTAAATTTCCCATTCTAGTTTCTAAAGATATAGCAGTGGTCATTACTCGTGTATAATGATCAATATTGCCACCCACAATCATAACTGCACCAACTTCTGAAATTGCTCTTCCAAAAGCAGATAATAATGTTGTTATTAATAAAAAATAACTATGGTTAAATAAAAGTTTTACAGAACCCCAAAAAGGAATATTTAAGGATCTTATCTGATCTTTAAATTCAAACCAATTTTTAGAAAATATCTCATGAGATAATGAAGCAATTATTGGAAAAATTATTATAGTTTGAGCAATAATCATTGCAGAAGGTGTGTATAGAAGCTGTAATATACCTAAAGGTCCACCTGATGCAAAAATAAAATAAACAATTAAACCAACTACAACTGGAGGAATTCCCATCAATGAGTTTATAATGATCAAAATAATTTTTTTGAAATAAAAATTATTAATTGCAAAATAATACCCTACTATAAACCCTAATAATGATGCAATAATTAGGGCAGTAAAACTTACAAATAATGATAAAAGTATAATGTCCCATAGTTCATTATCTAAAGTAATAATTAATAGTATGGAATTTGTGAAAATTTCTAATATGTTCATTTAAATTATTAGTTTAATTACAACATATGGCAAAAAAAGAGAAATATTTAGTCTCACCTGATATTAATAATAAGTCCTTAATTACAAAACTAAATGGTTTTGATGAGAAAGGGAATAAAATAATTTCTAAAGTTATTAATGAAAAAGCTCTTACAATTTTTCTTAATAATCAAGAGATAGTAACGCTTATGTCTATCAGTGATCATCCAAAATATCTTGCAGTTGGATATTTATTAAATCAAAATATGCTTAAGAAAAATGACATAATTTCAAAAGTTGAAATTGATAAAGATTTAGGTGTGGTTGTTGTACGAACAAAACGTAAAACAAATTATGAAAATAAATTAAGAAAGAAAATAACAACTAGTGGTTGTGCAATAGGTACAGTATTTGGAGATATCTATGAGGAAATAAAAAAATCAAAATTAAAATCCAAAAAGAAAATTAAACATAAATGGATTTATGAAATTTCAAAAAAAAATTACATTAACACCGAGCTTATATTTAGAAACAGGAGCAATACATGGTTGTGCCATTATTCATAATAATAAACCATTGATTTATATGGAAGACGTAGGGAGACATAATGCTGTAGATAAAATTGCTGGTTTTATGTTTTTAAAAAAAATTAGCTCTTCAAATAAAATTTTTTACACTACAGGAAGATTAACTAGTGAAATGGTTATTAAAACTATAAAAATGAGTATTCCAATATTAATTTCTAGATCAGGATTCACAGCATGGGGTGTAGAGCTGGCAAGAGGCTCGAATTTAACACTTATTGGACGAGCAAAAGGAAAAAAATATTTAGCACTTTCTGGGGAACATAGAATTGAATATAAATAAGAAAAAAATTTTGTTTGCCATACTTGCTGGAGGTCAGTCGAAAAGGTTTGGAGGTGGCTTTAAAGCTTTTGCTAAAATAAATGGAATTACAATTTTAGACAAAATAATTAACAAGCTTAAAAGATATAATAATGAAATAATAATTAATGCTAATGACTTGAAAAGTTTTAAGAAAATTAATTATCCAATAATTGAAGATAGATTTAAAGGTTTTGTTGGGCCTTTAGCAGGGATTCACACATCTATGTTGTGGGCTAAAGAAAATTGCACAAATAAAGAATGGGTTTTTACTGTGCCAAGTGATACCCCATTTTTACCTGATAATCTTTTAGATAAGTTTTTAGAGGTATATGATGAGAATATAAAAATATTAATTGCAAGATCAAATGGTAGACATCATCCTGTAATAGCAATGTGGCATATATCTTTAATAACTAGTTTAGAAAATGAGTTAAAATTAAAAAATAGTAAAATTATGTTTTGGGTTAAAAAACACAAATATAAATTTGTTGAATTTGACAAAAGCCAGGAAAAGAATTTTTTCAATGTTAATACTCAAGAAGAATGGAATACTGCAAAAAAAATCTAAGTTTAATATAAATATGTAAAAAATATTTTTTTTGTATAAAGAATGTTTTAAATGGTAAGCTCAATATATAAAATATTTCCAGGAATTATCTTTTGTTTTGTAATTGCTTATTCAGGCATATACCTAAGTGATTTTATCGGTAAAGAAATTTTAAATTTAAAAAAAAGTCCAATGTCACCAATAATGCTATCAATAATATTTGGTCTTTTGATAGGAAATATATTTCATATTAATAATTTTTTATTAGCAGGAATTAAATTTTCTTTAAAATTTATTCTAAGATTAGGAATAATATGTCTTGGTATTAGACTGGGACTTTTAGATATTTTTAAAGTTGGAATAGCTGGAATACCTCTAATTGTCGCTTGTATTATTATATCAATTTTGGTTGTAAATTATTTATGCAAGTTATTAAATGTTTCTTCAAAAATGGGATCATTAATTGCTGTTGGAACAAGTATTTGTGGAGCATCCGCAATTGTAGCAACTAGTCCTGCAATTAATGCTGATAAAGAGGAGGTTGCTTATGCCATAGCTAATATTACAATATTTGGAATAATTGCAATGTTCCTTTATCCATTTATGGCATATTATCTTTTCAATGGAGATGAGTTAGCATCAGGATTATTTCTTGGAACTTCAATACATGAAACAGCTCAAGTTGCTGGTGCTGGATTGATATATGCGGATCAATTCAATTCACCAAAAACTATGGATATAGCAACGATTACAAAATTAGTAAGAAATGTCAGTATGATAATGGTCATTCCTGCAATAAGCTATGTGTATCTAAGAAATAATATTGGTGAAAATAGTAGCAAACCATCATTAATATCTATGTTCCCAATTTTCATAATTGGTTTTATTATTATGGGTCTTATAAGATCAATTGGAGATTATGGAATTCAAAATAGTAATTTAGCTTTTGAAATATTAACTAATAATAACTGGCAATTAATCATCAATATTATTAAATCTATAGCTGAGTATTCTTTAGCAATAGCAATGGCAGCTGTTGGTATAAGTACAAATTTAGTTTCTTTAAAAAGCTTAGGCATAAGACCATTTTATGTTGGTTTTTCTGCAGCTTGTTGTGTTGGAATTGTAAGTTATATCGGAATCATAGTACTAAATAATTTTATATAATTTTCTAAAATAAATATAATTTGTACTTATTAAGTAATAATTATATAAAATTCATAAAAAAATATGTCAATTTACCTTCCAATAGCTGAAATGAACGTCAATATTTTTCTCATTATCTTTATTGGTATGAGTATAGGAATACTTTCAGGTATTTTTGGTGTTGGTGGTGGATTTTTAATGACTCCACTATTAATTTTTTTAGGCATACCTCCAGTTGTAGCTGTTGGTTCTGAAGCTCCGCACGTTTTAGCAACTTCAGTTTCAGGTTTTATTGCTCACTGGAGAAAAAGAAATGTTGATATAAAGATGGGTATATTCCTTTTGATAGGAGGATTAATTGGCTCCACAGTTGGTGTAAATATTTTTAGTTATCTAAAAAACTTTGGGCAAATAGATTTAGTTATTCAATTATTATTTCTTTTCTTTTTAGGTTTTATTGGTTTTAGTATGGCTTTTGAAAGCGCTAAAACTACAATAAAACACTATAGAGCAAGAAACAACAAAAGAACAAAACTACATCAACATTCTTGGTTTCACGGACTTCCTTTCAAAGTTCGCTTTCATAGATCAAAACTTTATATAAGTGCTATACCACCTGTACTGATAGGGTTTGCAGTTGGAGTAATGTCCGCAATGATGGGAGTTGGAGGAGGATTTATAATGATACCTGCAATGGTATACATACTTGGAATGCCAACAAGTATAGTAGTTGGGACATCTTTATTTCAAATCATTTTTGTTACTGCTAATGCAACATTCTTTCAATCCTTCATAAATTATAATGTAGATATTGTGCTGTCTGCACTAATGATATTTGGAGGAGTAATTGGTGCACAAATTGGTGTAATTTTTGGATCTAAATTAAAAGCAGAATATTTGAGAGGTATTTTGGCTATATTAGTACTGGGTGTCTGTGGTAAAATTTTTACAGATCTAGTTTTAAGGCCGAATGATTTATTTTCATTGGTAATGATATGATATCTATATTTAATTTTTCAATTAATTTATTGATCGTAGTTTGTCTCTTCATATATTTTATTTTTATAACTATTGATTTTGATCTAAAGAATATTGAATATTTTTTGATTATAATAATTGTTATAAATTCATTTAACAAAATATATATTTGGTCAAATTTCAGAGTATTTGTTAAAAAAGATCTTAATAAAATTTTTAAAGACAAATTATTTGATGATGCATTTGCAAAACTGAGTATTATTATTTTATCCACTGTAATTCCAATTTATATGCTTATGCAAAAAGATCTATTAGTTATTGATATATTGATTGAGAATGTATCCTTTTTATTAGTATCAATTTTTGCATTAATTGGATTTTATTTAGAATTTTATATTTTAGAAGTGACAAAAATAGATGATTAAGAATTTATATATAAAGTTTGCTTTCAATCTAACAATTTTATTGACTGTAATTTTTTTTTATAACTTTCTTCATGCTGAAGAAATTTACTTTGACTTATCTGAGGACAGTATTGAATTAAAAACAGATTTTAATGGAAAAGAAATTATTATTTTTGGATTACTAAAAGATGATCATGAGACACTCTTGACAATAAAAGGGCCACCATCAAAAATGAGAATACAAAAAAAAGAGAGGTATTTTGGAATATGGATAAATAATCAATACGTTACCTATAGTAACATTCCATCTTTATTCTTTTTATCCTCCTCAAAAGAAATTAACGAAATCTTGCCTGAACCGATATTAATTAATGAGGATCTAAGTTTTGAAAAAATTTTAAATAATAAGACTTTTAATCAAAATTTTATTTTCAAAAATGACCAAGAAAATTGGAATGAAAATTTTGTTAGAATAAAAAAAGAACAATCATTTTATAAAAGTTTTGAAATGAAAATGGTCAAAGATAAATTATTTCAAACTAGCGTTTTTTTTCCAACAAATACAATACCAGGGATTTATAA